>CALLKH010000371.1 GCA_938008425.1 uncultured Planctomycetaceae bacterium
GAACGCCGCCGCCCTGTCGATCGCGGATGCCCTGTTCATCCCAGGGAAAGTCCGCGCGCCAGGGCTGGGTTCGAAACGCCTCGCGAGCCAGCTTTGCGCGCGCGGCGTTCTTGAGACCGGTCAGGCCGTGCAGCATGAGCCAGAGGCCTGGCACTGAGAAGATTGCGCCGAACAAGCAGATGAGCCACAGCGGCGCATCGACGGCGCCTTCCCTGGTTGGAATGACGCCGGTGGTGATCAGGATGATGAACACGCCCATGCCGGCAAACAACGCCCCGATCCCAATCGCTGACTTGCCGTGAATCGTCGTCGCGCTGAGCGGTGAATTGTTGAGAATGATCTTCGGCGAAGGCGTCCCGGCGGACAGCGATGCTGATTTGTTGGAACCACTCCCGCGATTCGCACAAACCGCGGCCACATCGGAGAGCAGCCGTGCTCGTCGCGCTTCGGGACTGTCCGGACTGACGGCATCGGAATTCGGCGGTGTCTTGGTTGGAGCGGCCATGCCGGTCATATCGAACCGAAGGTTGCGCTACTTTGCGCCGAAATCAGGTCCGAAAATAACCGGCTCCAACCGGGCGCAACCGTCGAATCCTACGGTTCCTAACTTCGATGCCGCACTCCTAGAACTCAAATGCAAAGCCCCCCGGCGAGCCGTTTCATCCGGAGCAGGGACTGACGTCGCTCTGGCAGGACCGGTGGAGTGTTTCAGAGGTGGGACGGGATCTGCCCCCGTTTCCATCTGCCGGATCAGAGTTCGCGACGAGCGTCAAGCCGGCCGTGAGCGGCGTCGTAGCGGGTTCGTGGATCAGCCCTGAAAAGAGGGCCTCCCGGCGGAGAAGTCACCGACGGGGGACACTCCCGAACCCCGGTCGAATTCGGGATTTACACCAGTGTGAAGAGAATGAAAAATAGTCGCTCAAACCATATTGACAGGGATTGGGGCCCTGTTAGTATTGCCCGTCTGCGATTTGCCCAGGCGGGTAAATTGGTACGTGCATTCGGCTTGTTTTGAGGAAGTTTCAGCGTGGCACTCGATCGTATCCGCATCCGAATGGAAGCTTACGACCACCGGTCGCTGGACGTTTCCGCAGTGGAAATCGTCGAGCAGGCGAAGCGCACCAGCGCTCGCGTTCGGGGTCCCATTCCGCTTCCCACGCGGATCGAGCGCTACACCGTGCTTCGAAGCCCGCACGTGGACAAGAAGTCGCGTGAGCAGTTTGAAATGCGCACGCACAGGCGGGTGATCGATATTTTCGATCCCACCGCGCGAACCGTGGAAGCCCTTAACCGGCTCGTTGTGCCGGCGGGCGTGTTCGTGAAGATCAAGGCATAGGGCATGAACTGACGCAGACGTCTTGCGTTCGTTCCTCTGCTTGGTCTCGTTGAACTCCCACTTTTATAGAGCGTGTCAAGACACGTGAGTGTTATCGCGTGTGTCCGGGTCCGCGATTTGATCGCGAACCTCAGAGGGATGAAGTGCCCCATGAAGGCGGCGATACTTGGTACAAAAGTCGGGATGACTCGCGTGTTCGGCGAAGGCGGTGTCACTGTGCCGGTGACCGTCATTCAGGCCGGACCGTGTCGCGTGCTTCAGGTCAAGACGAAGGAGTCGGATGGTTACGAAGCCATCCAGCTTGGTTTCGTTGACAAGAAGCCCTCGCGATGCCTGCGCCCCGAGATCGGTCATGCGAAAAAGGCGGGCGCGAAGCCGTCTCGCTATGTGCGTGAAATTCGGCTGACGGATCCCGCCGAGATGAAGGTCGGCGACGAGATCAAGGTCCAGCTGTTCGAAGAGCATGAAGTTAAATTCGTGGACATCGTCGGCACGACCATCGGCAAGGGTTTTCAGGGCGTCATGAAGCGTCACAACTTTGCCGGCCAGGAAGACTCGCACGGCGTCGAAAGAAAGCACCGCTCAGCGGGTTCGATCGGCGGCGGCGGTGATCGTGGCGGCGGTCGCGGCGTCAAGAAGGGTCGCAAGATGGCCGGTCACATGGGCCATGTTCGCTGCACCGTTCGTAATCTGACGCTCGTCGGTGTCGATAAGGATCGAAACCTGCTGCTCGTCAAGGGCGCGGTTCCCGGTCCGCAGGGCGGTTTTGTGGTCGTGTCGCGTGCCAAGGCAATGGGATAAGTGGAATTGGTAAAGGGTCGCCGCCCCGAGGGGCAGGGCGACCCTTCTTGTTAGGTCTGATCAGCCATGATCGAGATACCTGTACTAGATGTTGACGGCAAGAAGATCGGCGGCGAGCAAATCGACCCGCAGATCCTCGGCGGTCGTGTGCGCCACGACCTGCTTAAGCAGGCCGTCGTTGCTCACCGCGCGAATTGCCGCCAGGGCACGGTTCGAACCAAGAGTCGAGCCGAGGTTCACGGCGCGTCGAAGAAGCTCTATCGGCAGAAGGGCACTGGTCGCGCCCGAGCCGGTAACCTGCGAACCCCTGTTCGCGTCGGCGGTGGCCATGCCTTCCACAAGATTAACCGCGACTTCACGCAGAAGTTGAATCGAAAGATGCGGCGGCTGGCGAGAAACTCCGCCATCCTGGCCAAGATGACAAGCGGCAAGGCGATCATTCTCAGCGGCCTGAAGTTTGACAAGCCCTCGACGAAGACCATGGCCAGGACCATGAAAGCCGTCGAGGCCCCGAAGGGCGCCCTCTTCGCCCATTTCGGTGTCGATCAGAATCTCGTCAAGTCCGGCCGAAACATTCCCGTCCTCAAAGTTAAACCCATTTTTGAACTGAACGCATACGACGTCCTTCGTTCATCGAAGCTCGTCCTGACGCCGGAGGCCTTCAAGGCCCTGGTGGCGGATCCGGTGAATCTCGGCCGCGTGGTGGAGGCATAATCCATGGATATCTTCCACGTCATTCGAAAGCCGCTGGTCACTGAAAAGGGCACGCATCAGAGCCGCTCGTCTCACGCGGCCACTGCGTCACGGCCCGGTCGCGGCGGTTCCTACACGTTTGAAGTGCATCCGGACGCGTCGAAGATTCAGATTCGCGACGCGATCGAGAAGATCTACAAGGTTCGCGTGGAAGCCGTGCGAACCAGCGTTCATCCCGGCAAGACGCGGAAGTATCGCGGCCGACCCGGTTTGACGCGGCACTGGAAGAAGGCGATTGTCGTTTTGAAGCCCGAGTTTCACATCGACCTGTTTTAAGGCGTACGAATTCGGGCGGTTGCCCAGGCATGCGGCGTGAAGATGCCGCCACTGACAGAGGTAAGACACAATGGGTGTCAGAATCTACGGAAAGACCACACCGGGACGTCGAAGCTCCGGCGTGAACGACTTCAAGGAGCTGACCGGCAAGAAGCGTCGGCCCGTGAAGGCGCTGGTCCGCCCGATGCCGAAGACCGGCGGCCGAAACAACCAGGGTTTCACGACCTCGCGATTTCGCGGCGGCGGCCACAAGCGGCTCTACCGCATCATCGACTTCAAGCGTCAGAGGGACGGTATCGAGGCGGTTGTCGACGGGATTGAATACGATCCGAATCGCAACTGTTTCATCGCCCTCCTGAAGTACGCAGACGGTCAGCTGTCATACATCCTCGCCCCGAACGGCCTGACGGCCGGCGACAAGGTGATGAGTGGTGCGACGGCTGAGCCCAAGCTCGGCAACGCCATGGCGCTGCGAAATGTCCCGGTCGGCATGGACATCCACAATGTGGAGATGAATCCCGGCCAGGGCGGCAAGCTGGTTCGAGCGGCGGGCGGAGCGGCGAGGCTCGCGGCCAAGGAAGGCGACTGGGCGACGATTATTCTGCCCTCCGGCGAAATGCGACAGGTTCGCATCGAGTGCCGGGCGACGATCGGCCAGCTCGGAAACATCGAGCACAAGAACATCATCTGGGGCAAGGCCGGCCGCACGCGGCACAAGGGTCGCCGGCCGCACAATCGCGGCACGTCGATGAACCCCGTCGCCCACCCCCTCGGTGGTGGTGAAGGTCGATCGGGCGGTGGTCGACATCCGTGCAGCCCGACGGGCAAGCTGGCGAAGGGCGGCCGCACCCGCAAGCCGCGAAAGAATTCGAATCGCCGAATTCTGCGACGACGCAAGAGCCGTCGCTACGGCGAAGTGAAACTGAAGCATCGCAGGTGATCCGGCGGTGTGAGCGAGTTCGAGTCGAGTGGATTCGAACCGGAGTTGAGTACTAGCGAAACGAGACGGTAGTCACCCATGGGACGCAGTCTTAAAAAAGGACCGTACGTCGAACCGAAGCTGTACAAGAAGGTACAGGCGGCGATCAATCGTGGCACTTTCGAGCCCATCAAGACCTGGGCCCGGCGCTGCACGATTCCGCCGGAGTTCGTCGGTCGAACGTTTGAGGTTCACAACGGCAAGATTTTCGCGAAAGTCTATGTGACGGAAGACATGGTCGGTCACAAGCTTGGCGAGTTCAGTCCGACCCGGACCTTCCGCGGCCATACGGCGGCGAAGAAGGCTTAATCGGCGGACGGAGCGAATGAGATGGCAGCGAGTCAATTTACATCCAAACACCGCTACGCCCGAATCAGCCCCCGCAAGGCGCGGCTGGTGACGGGGCTCATCGCCGGCCGGCACGTGAACGAGGCGCTGGAGCTGCTGAAATTCACGAAGAAGCGGGCCTGCACGATGGTGGACAAGGTGCTGCGAGCCGCGATGGCCGACGCGGATGAACGGGAGGCGGATGTCCGCAATCTGTTTGTTCACGAGGCGCGTGTTGATCCGGGTCCGACGATCAAGCGGTTTCAACCGAAGGATCGCGGCCGGGCACATCCGATTCTGAAGCGGACCAGCCACATTGTGGTAACGGTGGCCGAAGGACCGAGGGCATAAGGCGAACTATGGGTCAGAAAGTACATCCAATCGGTTTTCGCATCGGCGTCACTGAAGAGTGGCGATCACGCTGGTTCGCGCCGAAGGCGGCCTTCGCGGAATTCCTCATCGAGGACCATAAGATCCGCAAGCTGGTGCACCAGCGGCTGAACGAAACGCCGCCGTTTGCCGGCGTGGCCAAGGTTGAAATCGAGCGCACCCGCGACGAGGTCAAGGTGTTTCTCTCGACGGCCCGCCCCGGCATGGTCATCGGACCCAAGGGCGCCGAGGTTGACAAGCTCCGCGAGCAGATCGAGGACCTGATCGATCGCAAGGTGAGCGTCAACATCAAGGAAATCAAGAATCCCGATCTGAACGCGCAGCTCATGTCGCTGTCGATCGCGGCCCAGCTCAAGCGACGCACCAGTTTCCGCCGCGCGGTCAAGATGCAGTGCGACGCGGCCATGGGCGCGGGCGCCCTCGGCGTGAAGATCATCATCAAGGGACGGCTCGGCGGTGCGGAAATGTCGCGCGTCGAACAGCAGAAGCGCGGTTCGATTCCGGCCCAGACCCTTCAGGCCCACGTGGACTACGGATTCGCCGAGGCCTTCACGACCTACGGCGCCCTCGGCGTTCGCGTCTGGATATACAAGGGGCAGTACGGCGAAGAGATCGAAGAAGGCGAACCGGTCCGCAGAACGGGCCGACGGGCGCGAGTCTAGTTAATGATCGATCGGCCGCGTGATGGCGACCGGTCGCAGGTTTGGAGTGATTTGCAATGTCGATGATGCCGGCTCGAGTGAAGTATCGAAAGCAGCATCGCGGTAAAATTCGCGGCAACGCGACGCGCGGCAACACCGTGGCCTATGGCGACTTTGGGGTGCAGGTTCTGACCGGCGGTTGGATCACGGCTCGTCAGATCGAGGCCGGCCGTATGGCGGCGACGCACTTCCTTCAGCGTCAGGGACGCGTTTTCATCCGAATCTTCCCGCAGAAGAGCGTGTCGGCCAAGCCGCTCGAAACGCGAATGGGTAAGGGCAAGGGTGAAGTGGATCACTGGGTCGCGGTGGTGAAGCCCGGCACCGTGATCTTCGAGATCGGCGGGGTCGAGGAGAAGATCGCCCGCGACGCGTTGTCACGCGTTGCCCACAAAATGCCGTTTCGGTGCCGCTTCGTGATGCGACGGCACGGACTGTAATGAGCCAGATGATGTCGTCCGCGGGACGGTTGAGGCAGATATGAAAATCTCAGACCTACGAGAATTGAAGATCGACGAACTGCACACGGAGCTGGACCGGCTTCGTCGGCATCTGTTCGACCTGCGAAGCCAGGCGGTGACCGAGAAGCTTGAGGACTCGTCGCAGCTGGGCAAGACGAAGCGCGACATCGCCCGCGTGTTGACGATCCTGTCGGATCGCGGCGAAGAGAACATCGAGCAGAAGCAGTATCACATGGAGTCGGTAGGCAGCCTTTAGGCTTGAACCCAGGCCGGTCGCGGGCGGAATGATCCGCGGCGACGACGGGCCGATCGAGACGACAAAGCGATGACCACAGCGACGGCAACAGCAGCAGACACGAAGACACGCGGACAGCGACGCTCGCGCACGGGCGTGGTGGTTGCGGATGCGAAGCAGAAGACCGTGCGAATTCGCATGGACTTCCTGGTGAAGCACCCGAAGTACGGCAAGTATCTGAAGAAGCAGAAGGTCGTGCAGGTGCACGACGAGTTGAATGTCTGCCGTGCCGGCGACGTCGTCGAGATTCACGAGTGTCGACCGATCAGTAAGACTAAGTCCTGGCGGATCGCGCGAAAGATTCGCGAAACCGCGGCCAAGCAATAAGAGACAGGTGTCGGCGCCATGATTCAACAGGAAACAGTGCTGGATATCACGGACAACACGGGCGCCAAGCGCGCCCTGGTGATCCGCGTGCTGGGTGGTTCGACGGCGCGGGGCGCATTCACCCGCCGCACGGCTTCGGTCGGCGACATCGTCGTCTGCTCGGTCAAGAAGGCCCTGCCGAACAGCGAGTACTATGTCGGCAACAACCGCAAGGAACGATCGAGCCGCCGTAAGGTCAAGTGCGTGATCGTCCGGGTGAAGAAGCAGGTTCGCCGGGCGGACGGCAGCTATGTCCGATTCGACAGCAACGCGGCGGTGATCATCGACGACGAAAAGAATCCGAAGGGCACTCGCATCTTCGGCGCCGTGGCCCGCGAGCTTCGCGAGAAGGGCTTCATGAAGATCGTCTCGCTGGCGGCGGAAGTGGTTTGAGTGTTGATCGGCGGACGGCCGCGGCGAATCGCGGACCGGTCGGCCTGAACTGACGGGAAGTTGACGCAATGGCGGCAAAGGTTCGAAGAAACGATCGTGTCGAGGTGATTTCCGGCGAGCATCGCGGCCAGCAGGGCAAGGTGCTTCGCGTCGATCCGGTTTCGCACCGGGTGTGGATCTAGGGGGTGAATGTGGTGTATAGACACCTTCGCCCGAGCCGGCAGAACCCGCAGGGCGGTCGAATTCAGAAAGAGGCGCCGATTCACGTGTCGAACGTGCTGCCGGTCGATCCGAAGACGGGTCGCGGCGCGCGGGTTCGATTCGAGATCGAGCGCGGCACGGACGGCAAGATCGTCTCGAAGCGACGCGTGACCAAGGGCGGCACGGTTCTTGAAGAAGCAAAGGCGACGGCGTAACCGTCCCAGAGGACTGTCATGACTCGGTTGATGGACAAATACAAGAGTGAAGTGGCGCCGGCCCTCTCCGCGGAGATGGGCACGAAGAACCCCCTCGCGATTCCGCGTCTGCAGAAGATCGTGATCTCGATGGGCATCGGTCGGGCGCTCGCCGAGAAGACGCGCATCGCGGCCGCTCAGAAGGAGCTGTCGCAGATCGCCGGCCAGAAGCCGATCGTCTGCAAGGCGAAGAAGAGCGTGTCGAACTTCAAGCTCCGCGAGGGCTACGACATCGGTCTCAAGGTCACGCTTCGCGGCAAGCGCATGTACGAATTCATGGATCGCCTCATCTCGCTGGCGATTCCCCGCGTTCGCGACTTCCGCGGGCTCGACCCGAAGAGTTTCGACGGCCGCGGCAACTACAACATGGGCGTCAACGAACAGACGGTGTTCCCCGAGGTGGAGGCGGACAAGGTCCAGTTCCAGCAGGGCATGAACATCACGTTCGTGACATCGGCCGACAAGGACGCCGACGCAAAGCGTCTGCTGGTTCTGATGGGCATGCCGTTCCGGCGGACCGAGGGTGACAAGGCGGCATAAGGTGATCGAGGCCGGCGACGACCGGCGTTCGAGGAGCACGGCAAGCTATGGCCAAGAAGAGTTGGATGATCAAGTCGGCGCGGAAGCCGAAGTTCAAGGTTCGGGGGTACACGCGGTGCCAGGTCTGCGGACGATCCCGGGCGGTGTATCGAAAGTTCAAGCTCTGCCGACTGTGCTTCCGGCAGCTCGCATTGGAAGGCAAGATTCCGGGCGTCCGGAAGTCCAGTTGGTGATTAGGTCTCGACGGCCGCGCAAGACAGAGTTGAGGATAGATCGAAATGTGGAGTGATCCCATCGCCGACATGCTGACCCGCATCCGCAATGCATCGCGGAACCGTTCCGAATTCGTGAACGTTCCGCGAAGCAATTTCAAGAAGGCCATCTGCCAGGTCTTGCGGGAAGAGGGTTACATCACCGAGGTGCAGGAGATCGAGGATGATCGCCAGGGCCTGCTGAGACTGCGGCTCAAGTACGGGACGCGCGGCGAACACGTGATCAACGACCTGACCCGCGAGAGCAAGTCGGGTTGCCGGAAGTACGTCAGCGTTGACGAGATTCCGAACGTGCTCAACGGCCTGGGCATCGCGATTCTGTCGACGAGCCGGGGCGTCAAGAGCGATCGTCGCTGCCGCGAGGAGCGGCTCGGCGGCGAGTTGATCTGCACCGTCTATTAATCGTCCGCGGCGCGGCCGCGGTGAGCAGCAAGAGGACGCGAAGATGTCTCGAATAGGCAAGAAACCGATCGCACTGCCCGGCGGCGTGAAGGTCGGTATTCAGGGCAACAACATCAGCATCACCGGTCCGAAGGGGACGCTGACGTTCGCTCACGCCCAGGGCGTGAAGGTCGCGCATGACGCGTCCGCGAACCAGATCGCGGTCACGCGCGACTCGGACACCTCGCAGCATCGCGCCCTTCACGGCACGACGCGGGCCCTGTTGAACAACATGGTCGTCGGCGTCAGCAAGGGCTACGAGCAGCGAATGGAGATTTATGGAACCGGTTACAACTGCGCCCTTCAGGGCCAGACCCTGGATCTCAAGGTGGGCTATTCCCACCCGATCAAGGTGCCGGTTCCCAAGGGCGTCAAGGTCACGGTGGAAGTGGCGGCCGCGAAGGGCGATGAAACGCCCGCCAAGATTCTCATCGAGGGAATTGACAAGCAGGTCGTCGGCCAGTTCGCCCGAGACGTCAAGGATGCAAGACTTCCCGAGCCCTACAAGGGCAAGGGCGTTCGATACGCCGGCGAACAGATCGTTCGCAAGGCCGGCAAGGCGTTTGCCGGAGCCGGTGGCGGTTGATGATCGGTATCAGGTTAGCGGGTGCTTGAATGAACGAGCGAAAGAGAAAAACAGCGCGACACTTGCAGCGGAAGCGCCGCGTCCGCGGCAGCATCTTCGGCACGCCCGAGCGGCCGCGGCTGACGGTCTATCGAAGTCTGAAGAATATCAGCGTTCAGATCATCGACGACATCGCCGGCAAGACGCTGTGCAGTGCGACGACGCTGGCCGAGGATGTCGCCGCCGGCGTGAAGTATGGCGGAAACAAGGCCGCCGCCGAGCATGTCGGCCGGCTCCTCGCGGAGCGGGCCCGGATGCAGGGCATTCGCAAGGTGGCGTTCGATCGAAATGGCCTGCGGTATCACGGCCGCATCAAGGCCCTGGCCGATTCGGCCCGCAAGGCCGGGCTGGAGTTTTAAGGATTTCGGCGCTTCGGCGCAAATGATCAAGGTCGAGTGACTGATGGCAAAAACGACGTCAAAGCGAAACAGGGAAGCCGACGAGGGACCGGGTTATGACGACAATGTCGTCAAGGTGTACCGGTGCTCGAAGGTCGTCAAGGGCGGCCGCCGATTCAGCTTCGGGGCCCTCGTCGTGGTCGGCGACAAGAACGGCCGCGTAGGCGTCGGATACGGCAAGGCGAACGAAGTTCCGAACGCCGTCGAGAAGGCGCGCAAGCAGGCGACGCGGCAGTTGAAGCCGGTTCGTCTCAGCGGTTCGACGATTCCGCATCGCGTTGTCGGCCGCTTCGGATCGAGCCAGGTCCTGCTGCTTCCGGCCCCGGTCGGAACCGGCGTGATCGCCGGCCTGAGCGTTCGCGCCGTGCTTGAACTGGCCGGTGTCGGCGACTGTCTGACGAAGGTGTACGGGTCGACCAGCCCCAAGAATCTGGTCAAGGCGACGCTGGCCGCCCTGCGAACGCTGCGTGATCGCGAGACGATTGCGAAGCTTCGCGGCGTAGCGCTGCCGGCCTGAGAAGTTAATCCGGCGAGGCGCGTCGCGACGGCAGCGATCGTCCGATGTGTCGAAATAGAGTCGAGGATGACGCTGCAATGAATATCACGGATATCACGAAAAAGGCAGGCGCCCACCCGAAGCG
>CALLKH010000372.1 GCA_938008425.1 uncultured Planctomycetaceae bacterium
GCCCGAGGGTGAATCGGTGGCGACGGAGCCCGATCAGCGCGGCATCCAGGTTGAAGTGCTCGGCCCCGGCCGGCATTTTCGCGACCCGATCCGCTGGGACTGGAAGCTGGTCGATCTGACGACCATTCCGGCCGGCGATCCGACGAAATGGAGTTTTCGAACGACGCTGGACTCCACCCAGCCCGATGCGATCAAGCGTGTCATGACCGCGGCAGCCGATGATCTGCCGAAGATCGGCGTCGTGACGCGAAAAGTGGGCAAACCGCGCCCGGCGGGAATGTCGGTCGTGAAGCGGGAATCCGGTTATCAGGGAATTCTGGAGGAAGTGCTGACGCCGGGGACCTACAAGTTGAACCCGAACGTCTATGAGGTGAGGCTGTATCCGGCGACGGTGGTGCCGACGGGATACGTCGGCGTCGTCACGAACCTGCTGGGTTCTTCGACCTCGCAGCCTTCGCTCTATCAGAGTGGGCCGGGCGGCGTGGTCGATGCGGAGGGCGTGACGTCGCCGGAGAATTTTCCGGAGCTGGACGCACACGTGCGTGCGCTGGCCCAGGCCGGCGAGCGCGGAACGCTGGGCGACGTGCTTCAGCCCGGCATTTACTTCATCAACCCCTGGATGCAGAAGGTGACGCTCGTCGAGATCGGCTTTCACGAGTACTCGCAATTGCATCTCACCGGCGGCGAACAGCAGATTTCGTTCCCGTCCGACACCGGTTTCCTCATCTCGGTCGGCGTGACGGTGGTCTGGGGCGTCGATCCGAGCCACGCGGCTGAGATCATCAACGAGTTCGGCAACGTGGACACCGTGCTGGACAAGGTGATCGCGCCGCAGCTTCGATCGATCTGCCGGAACATCGGCTCAACCTATGCGGCACGCGACTTCATCCAGGGCGAAAAGCGCGAACTCTTTCAGCAGGATCTGACCGCCGAGCTTCAGCGCATCTGCCGCTCGAAGAATATCGAGGTGCTGCTGGCGCTGGTGCGGGAGATCGAGGTTCACGCCCCGGCGTCCTCCGCCTCGGATGTGGGCGGCCTGGTGACCGAGGATCTGAAGCGCACGATCCAGCAGAGCTACATCGCCACCGAAAGCCAGTTGACCAAGGACAAGCAGCGCGATGCCGCCATGGTCCGGGCGCAGCTCGAGGAGGAGCGCAAGAAAATCGACATTGCGAAGGAAGAGATCACCGCTGAAACGCGCGTCATCACGGCGAACATCATGGCGGAGGCCGAAAAGACGGCCGCCGAGATCTCGGCCCAGGCCGAACTCGAGATCGCCACGATTCAGCAGAAGGTGGCCGAGCTGCAGGCGAAGCGCATTGAGATTCTCGGCCAGGCGGCGGCTGATGTGGAGCGAATGAAGAACGACGCCGAGGCTCAGGGCTACGCGATGCTGGTCAACGCGTTCGGCTCTCCGCAGGCGTACAACCTGTTCACCTTCGCCGAGGGATTCCAGCCGAAGGACATCCGGCTCTTCTTCGCGGGCGAGGGCACGTTCTGGACCGACCTCTCGCGAATGGAGGAGCTCGGTGCAGCCAAGCTGCTCAACCCCGCGGCGGGCGCGAAGAAGCCGTAGAAGCCGTAGGATCGCGGCGATTGCGGCGAGCCCCTGAAAGTGAGTCATTCAACCCGTGGGGCGCAGGTGAAATGCTTGTGCCACACGGGTTGCACTTTATGGTCAGGCCGATGTTGGAGCTCGCGATTTGAAGGCGAATTGTGCTCGCGTCCGTCCCGTCCCCGATGAGTCCCAGGCCGTTTCAACGGCCTTCCCCGCCGAAGGCGGGCCTCAGGCCAGTCGTTTACGACTGGTTCCCGTCGTTGCGCGACTCCGCCAGCGCGTTTCAACGCGCTTTCCGAGCTCTATTGACCTTCAGGTGATGGTTGATCGCCGACCTACTCGATCGGCTCAATCTCCGCGCTCATCGACCCCTGGCAGCGGGGTAGTCTCACATCCGGCCCGAAGGCGTGAATCTGGTCGCGCTTGAGCTCCGCCCGTTCGAGCGACGTGGTGTCGACCACCACGCGGCCTGTCGTGTCCACCTCGCACGCCATGACAAACGCGGTCATCTCGGTGTGGCCGAAGAGCTTGCCGAGCATTTCGATGACGTAATCGTAGGTGTGGTCCTCGTCGTTGAGGAGAATGACGTTGTACTGCGGCTGGGGGCGCGGCCGGGGGGCGGCTGACTTGGGCCTGGTGGCGGTGGCGGATTTGGAGGACATGAGAATGAAGCTCCAACGGGAGACGCTTCAGACTCAGCTGCGCGTCACGTCAATTATACATCGAAACACCCCGGGCTCGCGGTAGAATATCGGGGGGCCTTCGCGACTCGGCTGGAGATCGTCGATGCGGTATCGCCTGCGAGCCAGATTCAAAAAGCGGCCGATTCTATTAACGCTGACGGCCCTTTGGTTGGTGATCGTTGTGGTGGTGGCAACTTCATTCGTTCAGGGGATCGCCTACGTCGGGGGGGATAGGGGGTATTCGCTGGATCGCGGACGATTCATGTCCGTCCAGGCTTCTGCTCCGCGATTATAGTACTTGGGGGCGTCGGGTATTGAACGTAGATTCTTCCGGATTCCCACTGCCCGATCGACTTCACCCGGATGGGATTCCCAATCTCTGATTGAGTTCCTAAGTCTGCCTCAATTCGAATCGCCCGGGGAGAGTTATCCAATTGGACTGCCATTGCTCTTATTTGGAGGAGTGATCGGGGTGTCCTATCTGCGGTCCGGTTCTCGACACTCGCCGGGTGGATGCCAGACTTGCGGCTACGACCTGACCGGCAACACAACCGGTCGGTGTCCGGAGTGCGGAACACTGAAGGCATCCGCTCTAATCAAGGAACTCGAGGTTACAGGATCACAGTAGCCCGACGTGTTCGAATCACGGCGCCGCGCGGGTTCTCCGTT
>CALLKH010000373.1 GCA_938008425.1 uncultured Planctomycetaceae bacterium
CGCCTCGGATCATCCGCTTGCCACCGGGCGATTCCCCCGTGGAAAGTCGCTCCTGAATCTTGAGACCACGATTGAGGGCGTGTCACTCTATCGACAGGGGTCACCCCCGCCCATATTGACCCGGTCGATCGACGATCGAATCGTCGTGATCGCCTGTCCGTTTGATCTCTCCGCCGCGCTGGAACATCACAACATCTGGCGGCGTATCGGCTACACACGAACCGCCACCGAGCGGATCATGGATAACATCCTGCTCTGGCGATTTGAAACGAAGCGCGCCGGAGCGCAGCCGTGAACCGCCCTGCATTGCGTAAGCTTCGCCGGGCGCTGGTCATTCACTCCGGCGCACTGGGCGACACGGTACTCATGCTTCGCATTTTGCAGGCTGTTCGCATGATCGGCGCGGCGCAGGTCGATTTACTCGGACGCGGGTGCTATCGGGAGCTTCTCGTTTCGACCGGCTGCATCGACGGCCATCTCGATCTGGATTCCGGCGGGTTTCATAAACTGTTCTCAGCGGACACCGAACTGCCACCCGCCGTGGCCGAGTCGCTCGCGGACTACGACCTGGTGGTCGACATGCTCGGCGACGACCGGTCTGTCGGGAGGCATCTCGACCGAATCGGCATCGGTCGGCGTTTCCATATTGATCCAAGGCCGATGGCGGATCGGACCGATCACATCACCGATCAGTGGCTGGAATCGCTGGGCCGGCAACTCGATCAATCAGGCTTCAGCCCACCGGCGATCGATCAGGTCGGCCCACCGACGATCCCGCTCGATCGCTTCGCCGACCGTCGTTGCAGGGCTGCCGCCGAATCAGGCTCGAATGATTCGAATGCAATTCTCCTCCATCCCGGGAGCGGATCGCGAACAAAGTGTTGGCCGCTGGATCATTTCATCACGGTCGCCCGGCATCTCCAATCCGGACCTCGATCGGTGGCGTTTCTCGTTGGACCGGTCGAAAAGGAAACCTTCACCCGCGACGAATTGCATGGGATCCAAGTCGTGGCGGAAATCATCGAGCCCGGCGACCTCGTCCAACTCGCGACGATAGTTCGAGCCGCGCCACTGTTGATTGGAAACGACAGCGGCGTTTCACATCTCGCAGCAGCAATTGGCGTTCCGGTGATCGCCGTGTTCGGACCGACCCGGGCGTCGACCTGGCGACCGCTCGGCCGTGCCGTCAAAGTCCTGTGCTCCAGTTCGGACTGGCCGACGATCGAACAGGTCCTCGACGCTGCGAAGCCCTTTACGCCATAGGCCGTCGCCGCGTTTCATTTTCCGCCGGAACAAACTAGACTGTCGGCTGATCATGAATGCGAGCAGTTTCACACTTGATATCTCCCTCGCGGGACAGGCCGAGCGACGAAACGTCCTGCGACGGTGTCTCGCGCGAAGACACCAGACGCCCGTTGAACTCGAGCGGCAGGTGAGCGCGTTCCTGGAATACGCCCGCGCCCTGTCGATCGATCTGAATCATCTCTGGATCTGCCGATCGGGCGCCCGGGAGGCGGCGGCCTGCGCCTGCATTCGATCGCCGGGACGCACCGCGATGCTGCTGTTGCCGTCCGGCCTGGTTCAGGCGGTCGACGCACGCGCGACGCGGGCGATGCTCGGCCGGATTTCGACGACGCTCCTGTCGAGCGGTGTGCGTCTGATACAGGTTCTCGTTGAGCACGACGATGACACCTTGCGACAGATTCTCGTCAGCGAGCAGTTCGAGGAGGTCGCGCTGCTGCGCTATCTTGAGCTGCCGCTGGAGCAGGCGCCGCTGCCGGTTGCGACGCCGAGGGATCTGGCCCCGGATCGATTCCTCTGGCTCGACTACTCGCGTGAGACCCACCCCGCCTTCGCGCGGGCCATCCAGGAGAGCTACACCGACAGCCTGGACTGCCCGAGTCTCAGCAGATTGCGTGACGTGGAGGACGTGATCGAGGGTCACAAGTCGACAGGACTGTTCAGACCGGATCGCTGGAAGCTTCTTGTCCACGACGGCGACGCCGTCGGCTGCGCCCTGATTGCCGAACATCCGCTTCGACCGATGGCGGAAGTCGTTTACATGGGGGTACTTCCGGCGTTTCGAAACAGAAATGTCGCACGCTATCTATTGGGGACGATGCTGCGAAACGCCCGTCAGGACGGGCTGCAAGCTGCCACCCTGGCGGTTGATTCCGCGAACAATCCGGGGCGAAAACTGTACGCGCACTTCGGCTTTCGCGAGTCGACCACGCGCCGCGCATTGATCCTGCATTCGGGCCGTGCGGCGCTCAACAGCGATTAACTCAATGGCTGTCGAAGCTTGCCGAGAAATCGATTTGTTATTCATGGTTTGCACACATGCGCGAACCGGATGTGGGCAAGAGGTGGACGAAAATAATTTGACAAGCCCTAAGTTCCTATGCCATCGACAGTGCGGCGATGTGTAAAGTGATCGTAAAGAATTTACCAATTGACGGTGTGCGCGGCGATTAATAAACTCCCCATCCCGGTGAGAATGATCGACCGCCGATCAACGTGCCCGATGTCGCTGCCGGGGGAATAAGCGACGACGGGATCGAGGGTGGATCAGCCGAGCTTGCCGGGCTGTTGTCAGTTCAATTAAACACGAACCTTTCACAACCACGCTCTTTTACGTGGAGCGCAGAGGGACCGCGCTGTGCAAATCCAATTCGAAGGACTCGAAGAACGCATCCGAATCCGTCTCGCCGAAATCGTAGGACCGCAAAAGTACAAAATCTGGTTCAAGAACTCGACCCAGTTTACATACAGTGAAGGTTACCTCAAGGTGGGTGTGCCGAATCTCTTCATCGGCAGCTTCATCGAGGATCACTTCACCGATGCGATCCACACCGTGGCCGAGGAGATCTTCGGCCGGCCGGTGCAGATTTCCTACGCCATCGATCCCGTGCTCTTCAGGAAACTCCGCAAGAGCCAGCTGAATTCACAGGCCGCCTTCATTGAGCAGAGCGCCGATCGGGCGACGCGCGAACTGCGCGAGGGCATCGCGCCGCGCACCGATTTCGCGCCGCGGAAGCTCAAGGGGCGCCTGGATGACTTTGTAATCGGGCCGAATAATCGGCTCGCGCACTCGGTCGCGATGGATGTCGTCGAACGCCCCACCGGTGATTCGACGCCGGTGATCTTCCACAGCGGTTGCGGGCTCGGCAAAACGCACCTGCTTTCCGGCATCGCGAACGCGATCGCCGAAAAGAAGCCGGGTGTTCGCTGCCTCTACGTTTCCGGCGAGGAATTCACCAACCAGTTCATTCTCGCCCTGCGCGAACGCAAGCTGGACGCCTTCCGTCATCGGTTCCGCGAACTTGACGTGCTGCTGCTCGACGACATGCAGTTCATCGCCAACAAGAAGGCGACGCAGGAGGAATTCCTCCACACCTTCAACGCCATCAACGGCAACGCCAAGCGCGTCGTGCTGGCCTGCGACGCTCACCCCAAAATGATGAGCGACCTCTCGGAGTCGCTGAGCAGCCGACTCGTGGCCGGCATGGTCGTTCGCATCGATCGGCCGGACAAGGCGACGCGTTGTGAGATCCTCCGCCGACGCGCCGCTCTTTCGAACCACAGTGTTCCGGAGCAGGTGCTCGAGTACATCGCGGAAAAGATCCATGCCAACGTGAGAGAACTGGAGGGCTGCCTGATCAAGTTGCTGGCCTTTGCGACCCTGTCGCGTTCGCCGATCACCTTGGATCTCGCCAGACAGGCGCTGGAGGACCATCTGACCCAGACTGGAAAGCTGCTTACCATCAGCGACATCGAGCAGAGCGTGGCGACTTACTTTGGGCTCCTCCCGGCCGACCTCCACACCTCCCGCAAGAGCCGCACGATCGCCCTCGCCCGCAACATCGCCATGCATCTCGCCCGGAAGCATACCGACTACAGCTTCCCCGAGATCGCCCGGTACATGGGCAACAAGAACCACACGACGGTGCTCCTGGCCTGCCGACGGATCAAGAACTCGCTTGAAGTCGACGCCGAGGTCACCTGGCAGAGCGCCGCCGGCCCTCAGAAGCGAAAGCTTCGCGAACTGGTCGAGATTCAGGAGGAACACCTGTTCCACGGCCGTCCCGTTCAGACGATGCCTCACGTACCTGCCTCGTCGGCCCTCGCTGCTCCGGCAAAGACGTCGCACCAGTCGGCTCCGGCGGCATTCCTGACATAAACGCCGGTGCGTTCGCGAGAATCCTTCGATTAATTCAGATCGGCCCCGGATCCACGGTTCCGGGGCCGATTTGTTTTTCCGCGTGCCGCCCTGCGGCCGGGCTCGTTACGGTGGGTAAGATTGACCATAGCGCGCAGTTTTGTGACGCACGGAATCAACCGCCTATAATGAGTGACCTCATGGGCGACGGGCTTATGGGAACTTGTCGATCCCGCCGATTCCTGACGGCCTGAGTTAAGAATCGCGATCGCAGCCCGTTCACCCGATGGATACCGGAAGCCGATCGGCCCTTTCTCGTTCGCGCACGCCGTTTGCGGGGCCTCAGGCGAACCGATTGATTGGGAGAACCACCGGCCATGAAAACGTTTCGTTCCGCCCGCGCGGCGATGATCTCCTTCGCGGTCTTCCTTTCCGCCCTCGTCCTTTGCCTTCAATTCGATCTCTTCGGCCGCGTCTCCTATGCCGTGGAGAAGGGGCGACTCAAGGCGGATCTGGATCACCTCCGTCAGATCGATCTCGCCGAAGTGGCCGCGCTGGAGCAGGTCTCGCACGCGTTCACGGTCATCGCCGAGGCAGCCAAGCCCTCGGTGGTGTACGTTGAAGCGCTCACGCAGGACTCCAATCTGAACAAGCACCTCGAGGAGATCTTCGGCAAGAACGAGTTTCAGCCGAGGCCGAGCACGGGCACCGGAAGCGGCGTCATTATTGACGAAAGCGGCTTCATCGTGACCAACAACCACGTCGTCGCGGACGCGGACTATGTTCGCGTCATTCTCGCTGACGGCCGGAAGTTCAAGGCCGACGTCGTCGGGCTCGATCCGAAGACCGACGTCGCGGTCATCAAGATCAACGCCGATCACTTGCACCCCGCCGTCTTCGCCGATTCCGACAAAGTCGCGGTGGGCAATATCGTGCTGGCGATCGGCAGCCCGTTTCGGCTGGGCCACAGCGTTTCGCACGGGATCATCAGCGCGATGGGCCGTTCCCGCGTCGAAGTCGGCATCGACTACCAGAACTGGCTTCAGACAGACGCCCCGATCAACCCGGGCAATTCGGGCGGACCGCTGATCAACACGCGAGGCGAGGTGGTCGGCATCAACACCGCGATCGCCACCGAGTCCGGCGGAAACCAGGGCGTCGGTTTTGCGATTCCGTCAAACATCGTCAAGCTGATTGCCAAGCAGCTTCAAACCGGGCGAAAAGTCGTTCGCGGCTATCTCGGGGTGAGCATCAAGGATGTGGATCAAGCCGTGGCAGGCGCCTACGGCCTCGATGGTCCCGGCGGCGTCCTGGTCGAGCAGGTGGGATCAGATTCTCCCGCGGCGAAGTCGGGGCTGAAATCAGAGGACATCATCCTGACGATCGACGATCTCAAGCTGAAGTCGATTGAACAGTTGCAGGAGCTGGTCGCGCTGACGCCGCCCGAAACGGCCGTCGAGATGTCGATCTGGAGAGCGGGGAAGACGAAGAAACTTTCGGTGACGATCGGCGAGCAGCCCGATGGATTCACGACCTCCGGATCACTTCGCGGCCTGAATCCACGACGCTCCGCACCGGAGCGCGACTCGAATCGAGACGCGGAGAATCAACCGGCCGACCGATCGCGCGGCCGCGACCGCGATGATCCGATTTCAGCCCGTGACGATGAAAAGATCGAGCATCAGGCACGCTTCGACGCGATCGGCCTGGAGGCGGCGACGGTATCGCCCAAGCTGGCGACTCGATATCGCATCGACTCAGACGTGCTGACCGGCGCCGTCATCACCCGGGTGGATTCGACTGGCGAGGCCTTCTTGGCCGATCTCCGGCCAGGACAGGTCATCGTCGAGGCCGACGGCCGCCGGATCAACAATATTCACGAACTCGAGCAGGTTTTGACGGACGACGTCATCGCCCGGGGTGTCCGGATGACGCTGCGAGTGGGTTCGAACGAGAATCATGTCGTGCTGCGTGTGCGGTAATCCTGACGATCGGCCGCCATCAAGCCCCCGATGGGGCAAGAACGCATCTGTACGGGAGAGATGAAGTCTCCGCTCAAACACCGGCGGTCGTTTCACGCGCCGCCTCTGCGTTCAACTGTTCAAGCCGCACGTCGCGCGCCTTCTGAAACTCGCGCAGCAGTCGCGACATGACGCCTGAACCGGCGCTGAGGGTGCCCCAGCGCGCGCCAAGACGCTTCAGCGTTTCGCCGTTGGCCGTCGGCACGGCGTCAAGATCCTGACACAGTGCCGCCACTCGTTCGAGGAATTCCGGCGGGGCGTCTTCCAGCATCTCGGCCGTCAGCGTGGCCAGTTCGACATGTCGGCCGGCGGACAGGCGGCCAAGCGCGAACTTGAACCATCCCTCCGGCAATGCGCTCCCGCCCGCACCCCCGCCTGCGCCCTTTGACAGATCGATCCACTTGATCGACTGGCCGCGAAGAGCGCGCTGGGTCTCGCCGGCGTCAGGGCCGACGAAACTGAATTGAATCCGCCGCGAGAGTGCGAACTTCAGACCTGCTGAGACCGACAGTCTTCGTCGAATCGCTGCCGGGAGCGCGGCGAAGAGCATCGCCGCGAGCCCGTGTGGCGACGCGCCGTCTGCCACGACGACCGCCTCACCGCTGAATGCCGCCCCGCCAAGCATCGGAACCGCGTCCCCGTTTACCCCGCCGCCGCCCGACGCTTGCGAATGGCCGGCGGTCAACTTCAAGTCGGGCAG
>CALLKH010000374.1 GCA_938008425.1 uncultured Planctomycetaceae bacterium
GCGAGCGAACGTGCGACGCCGCGTCACGCAGGCATTGTCCCTGACGGCGACAGAGAATCTGAGCAACCACCCAGACAGCGATAGACATTCCAGCGGCGAAAAGCGAGAACCACATGGGAATCGCGGCCGGCGCGATGATGAAACCCGCGATTGCGGCGTTCGTGCAAATGGCGAACAGGAACGCGATGGAAAGACCAAGCCACTCGCGGCGGCGGAGAATGAGGCCGGTACCGGGAATCAGAAGGTTGAGAAAAGGCGCCATGACGGAATACTAACGGCGGTCGGCCGCCAACCTCCCGCTGGGCCTCCGGACAGGATCAGATCGGAATCTCATCCCGTAATGATCGGTTCGCTGAGGATGCGCCACGACATAAACAGGACCAGCGAGGCAACGATCGAAAGGGCGCCGGCAAGAACGCCAAACCACGAGAATCCCTGCTTGTTGTTGCGCTTTTCACCCAGGCTGTTGAATCCGAGCAGTCCGGCGGTGATGCCGATGAGAAAACCCATGCCGGCGCCGGCGATCACAAGCCAGGGTCGGTAGCGGCCAATCCCCTGCTGGGCGTTGTAGTAAATCCGGTGGTCTTCGAAACTGAATCCCCGGAAAACCAGGTACGCAAGAATGACAACGGCCAGGAGGGAGACGCAGCCCAGAAGAATGGCGGCCCGGGCCTGCGTGTCGTATAGCCGGAAATTTGGTGTCTTCATGGAAACTATGCCTCGGCATCCAACTCCGGGATCGTCGCGTCATCAATCGACCGAGACGGCCAAGACCGATCCCTTCCGCAAAATGATAATAACCTGAAAACCGATCGAGACCCAGCCCGAAAGGCATGACCCGTCCTGACAACCGGTGCGTCTATTGGACCTTGATTCTTGCGGTCCAATTACGCTTCGATTCGACATCCCGGCGAATCCGCAAGATTACACTACAATAGCCGTGCGACGGCCGCCTCATGGAGGCGGTCGACAGCGAGACCGCACAATATGCTGCCGAAGGAGAATGCATGACACCTGAATCGAGCGCCGCTCCAAAACGCGATCCGGCCATTCGGGTCATGATGATGCCGCGGGACACCAACGCTCACGGGACCATTTTCGGCGGCGTCATCTTGAGCTTTCTCGACCAGGCCGGCGCGATTGAAGCGCGGCGGCTGGGCTGCTCACGGGTCGTCACGGTGGCGATGGATCAGGTTGTATTCAAGCGGGCGGTGCTCGTCGGCGACGTGTTGAGCTTCTACACGGAAGTCATCCAGACTGGCCGGACGTCGGTGAGAATCCGCGTGACGGTCGAGGCGGAGCGGTTTGAGCCACCCTGCCAGACGGAGCCGGTCACATCGGCGGAGCTGGTTTACGTTGCACTCGACGAGAATCGACGTCCGATAGCGTTTTCCGAGTGTTCACTGTCCGAGGGCAGGCCCGCTTCGGCGCCCTAAGCTTTGCCGGGATGGCGATTTGGGCGATCGGCACGCCTCCGGGTCGGGAACCACAGCCGGGGCCGGAACGGCGAGAGACCAATCCGTTCCAAAAATCGAGGTTCTTGCAAAAAAACCGGTCGGTGCTCATACTTGTTTGGCTCGCGGCGAAGTAAACGCCGTCGTCGGCCGCCGTGGCCTTGGACCTGTAGATTCGCACTGATGTTTTGAAGCAGTTGAGGAGACGATCCCGCCATGTATGCCATAGTCGAAGACGGCGGCAAGCAGTACCGAGTTGAAAAGGGCGACACGCTCTATGTCGAGACGCGCGAACTTGAGGCCGGCGCGAAGTCGGTCTCGTTCGATCGCGTGCTCATGGTCGGCAACGGCGCTGAGAGCAAGATCGGCACGCCGCTCGTCAGCGGTGCGACCGTGACGGCCACGCTCGATTCCGAGGAAAAGGGCCCGAAGATCGACATCGTCAAGTTCAAGCGCCGCAAGGGCTACCGGCTCAAGAAGGGCCACCGCCAGAACTACCTGAAAGTCACGATCGACGAGATCAAGGCTTGACGGCTTCGGTCCCCTCAACCAGACTCACAATTGATGACTCACGACACACACGGCGGCTCACCCGGGCCGCCTTGTGTTTTCGCGCGCCGCGACGCAGGACGACGATGTCGTGGCCTCGACCCTGAAATCACCGGGGACCCATGACGATGCGACGCTCGCCAAAGATCCATTCGCTATTCGCCCTCCTGGCGCTTGCCCTGTCTTCCGCACGATGCGCCGGCCCGCAGAATGTCGGCGATTCGAGCAATTCCGCCGGTGGCGAGGCCGCAGTAAAACCGCCTGCTGGATCGACGGAGCAAGGTAACGATGCTGTTGCCAGTCCCATTAGGTTTGATGGTCCGTCATACCTGATCAAGTACAAGTTTCCCGACGACGCCAAGCTTTACTACGTCATTGAGAATCACTTCACGGATCACGGCGGCGTTCCTCCGATCCTGACCTACACGACTCACGCCGAAGACAAGCGAACGATCATCCAGTCGCGCGCGCCGGCGGCGGCCGCGACGCCCATCGCATCTCCGGGAGCGCCGGAAACCGTCACTTTGCAGTGGGAGTGCGATCGATACGAAGCGCGTGAGCACGGATTGAAGGATGAAGTGACGTTCGATTCACTGCGGGACTCCTACGCGCGGGCCGAGATCCGCGAGCTCGGGGCGATTCCCGGATCGACGGTCATTTTTGACTTCAACCCCCGAACGGGTGACGCCTCGAATCGACGCATTGTGCCCAATCGAAACACCGGGCCGATCACGCGACGGCGCCTCTCACGCACGACCATGCGATGCGCGCTCAACGATGAGAACCTCCGGCGATTGATGGACGACCTCGGCCCCCTCTTTCTTCCGAAGGGGCCGGTTCATGTCGGCGAAACATGGACAAACGTCCGAAGCGAGGACGTCAAGAGTTTCGGCCGGGCCTTCACGGATTTTCGGTTTACGCTGACGGGCGTTGAGAAAGGCGAAGATCGAACGCTCGCCACCATCGCCATCGCGGGAGAGGCGCGGCTTGAGCCGGAGACGGAGACCCACACCAACGGGGCACCGCGCGGAAGGCCGAATGCGAGGAATCAAAAACCGAGGGAGTATCAGATCGATCATCAGGCCTGCACGGGCTCCATCGTATTTGATATCGATAACGGACAACTGGTCTCCCTTGATCTGCGGCGCGAGCTTGATCTTTCGGCGTCGCTCGAGGGCGAACTGGAAAACATGAGGCTCGAAACGGGCGATGCGCACCACCTCAAGGTTGAGGTCTTCAACGAAGCGCCGCGCCGACCCCTGATTGCCGGCGGCACCCGTCCTCCTGCGAATGATCCACCGGAACCAGCGGGGCCGGGTCAGCGAACGCCACCCGCCACTCGCAAGAGAATCCCGCCTGCCAAACCGAGCGCCAACATTCGGCCCGAACTCACGACGCCGAATGACATGAGCGGCGTGATCGGACAGCCGCGTTCAGTTTCTGAGCGGTTGCGCCCGACCAGTCCCCCACCCAATCCGCCCACGACGCAGCCGGCTAACGCACCGATCGTTCAGAAGCGTCCCTCACCGGCAAGTCAGCCCGCGGATTAACGCGGATATCACCCAGTCGCATTTCGTCTCGCGTCACCGCATTCAGAATCACACATCAAGGGATTTCGGGGCGGATCACGTTTCCATTACGTACCGAGTTGGGGTCACTCCCGGCCATCCGGCAGCGAACGGCCCGAAAATAGGGTTCTCTGCGGCCAGGACAGAGGAATTCGCACATTAGGCCATGCTTGACAGTTGCGCCGGGCGGTTTTAAGACACTAGGCGAGTTGTGAAACGGGACGGCCATCAAAATCTCAGCCCGCGCGCACATCGGGACGTGGGTCCGCAGTCTCCACGGCTCATTCGGCGCAGGGGCACGCTGAACCGCTCACACCTCAAACAGGCATCGTTACACATCCAGATTCGAATTGAGGAGAATCATCCATGAGAAACATTGCACTCGCGCTTTCACTCAGCATTCTGTCTCTCGGCACCCTCGGGTGCAGCATGGGCGGCTCAAAGAAGGCCGTCGCCACGGTCACGTTCAACCAGACTATCCAGCCGAAATCGACGCTGGATGAGCGGTACATGCGGATCGCGGTCTACAACGCCGACGTCGTTGCGGACCAGGGCAGCGACACGTTTGACGAGAAGAAGTGGCGGCAGATGGCCGCGGACTTCGTTCAGGCCGAGCTTCAGCGGGCGGCGGACGAGCACGATGTGCCCATCAAGCTGGTCGATCGCGAGACGATGAAGGCCACGATGGGCGAGAAGGACATGGCGGCGGCCGGCATCACCGAGGGCAGCGACAGCATGGCGTCGGCGGCGCTCGCCGGGGCGCAGGCGGTCCTGACCAGCAAGATCACGATCAAGATCGATAAGCAAAGCACGACGGAATACAAGTCCGGCCGATCGTTCCGCGGCATTCCGCTGGGCAGTGGCGGCGCCGACACGCGCGAAAGCCGCAACATCACCGTGACCTGCCAGTTCCAGTTGAAGGACGCCGGCACCAACGAGATCGTCTACGGCTACACCGGCAAGCCGCGACGGCACTACCAGGGCGGCGGCCGGTCGAACCCGTTCTGGAGCAAGTCCAAGACGGAAGTCGACATGGAGCCGCGCGATGAGATCATCGCCCAGATCATCGAGGCCGAGCTTCAGAACTTCATGTGCAAGTTCGTGCCGGTCAACGTGTCCGACAGCACGACGGTTGAGCCGAGCGGCAACGAATCCTCGAAGGCCGGCACGCGGGCCCTCGTCGCCGAAGACTGGGAAACGGCGCTGACCAACTTCAAGGCCGCGATCGCCGAGAAAGAGAACGATCACGAGTCGCTGTTCGGCGCCGGCGTGGCGTGCGAAAAGCTGGGACGGCTCGAAGAGGCCCGGAAATACTACAAGCTCGCGATGTCGTATGAGGACGAAGAGGAGAAGTACGGCGCGGCGCTCAATCGTGTCGAGGACATGATGGCCCGCACCCAGGGATAAGTGATCGGCGTCGGTACGCGTGTTCCGGACCCATCGGGTGAGTTCGCCCGAAAGACCGATGATATCGCGACTGATCGCCGGGAATGGTGACTAACCAACAGCGTCCGTGTTGCGTCAATGAAAGGATGCCCGTCGCCCGATGTAGGGGTTCACGGAATTCCTGTTCTGAAACAGCAAACCACGAATGCAATTTGAGTAAGGAGACAAAGATGAATCGCCGTTACCTGACACTGATGGCCGCCGTTGTTGCGGTCCTCGCCGTGGCGCCGCAGCTTCGCGCCCAGGATCCGACCAAGGATGCGCAGAACAAGCTCCTGTCGAAGCGTGCGGCCGAGGCGGACGCCTTCCGCAAGCTGGCCGAGACGGTCTATGGTCTGCAGATTTCTTCCGACACGTATGTGAAGGACTTCGTCACCGAGTCGGACACGATCCGAACGGAGATGGATCACTACATCCGCGGCGTGCGACTCGGCAAGCCGCGATGGGACTCGGACCTCGTCTGCACGGTCGAGGCGGAAGTGACCGTCGCCAAGCTGATCCAGGAACTGACGGAAGTCCACAAGCGGCACTACAAGGGCAACAAGCTGAAGGCCGAGGATTTCACTCATATCAAGGAGTACTACAAGAAGGACGTCATCACGGCGATCGGCATGGGCGCTCCGCGGCCCGACCTTCCGCCGGACGTTCCGGGCGGCACGATCGAGTACGAAGGCACGCTGCCGGAGCCGACGATTCCCGATCTCTGGAAGACCGTTTCGCCCCAGGGCCGGCTGATGGCCAAGCGCGCCGCGGAAGTCGATGCGATGCGCCGACTGGTCGAGCGAATCAAGGGTCTGCGAATCACCAGCGACACGCTCGTTCGAGACTTCGTCGCCGAGTCGGACGTGATCACCACCGAGGCGAAGGCCACGCTGACCGGCGCCTACGAGGTCGGCCGGCCCTACTACCACCACGATGAGCTGATCGTCGAAGTGACCTACGAAGTTCCCGTCGAGAGCGTCATCACGACGATCAAGGAACTTCACAAGCGCCACTACAAGGGCGATCGCGTCACGGGCATGAACATTCAGGAAGTGACCAAGACGCTCAAGACCCAGAAGTTCCAGGCGGTCGGCATGGGCATTCCCGGCTCAAACTTCCTCAAGGCCGCGTCGGCCAAGATGGATGAGCCGATGCCGGACTGGGTCGGCCAGGTCATCCAGGCCGAGGGCAACGGCGTTCCTCCCGAGGACAAGGCCAGCTCGCCGCAGGGCAAGCTGATGGCGGCCCGGGCGGCCGAACTCGACGCGAAGCGCAAGCTCGCGGAAGAGGTGATGGGCTTCCGAATCGACTCGTCGACGCTCGTGCGCGACTTCGTGACCGAGAGCGACGAGATTCATGCCCGCTTGAACACCTACCTCACCGGCGCGTATGTCAAATCGACGCGCTACGACTCCGATGGCACGGCTACTGTCGTGGTCGAGATGCCGGCGATGCAGGTGTGGGATGTGGTTCACATGTACGTGAGGATGAAGCGATCGTAAGCGCGCGGCTGTCGCGCGTGCGATCGAGTTCGAATCGACGATAAAGGAGTGCCCATGCTTCGAAAACTCTGCACAATGGTCTTCGCAATGGCCTTCGCGGTGGCGGTGGTCGGCTGCGAGGAGAACGAACACAAGGTGACCGAGAAGAAGGAGACGACCCATGAGTCCCAGCCGACGGATTCGTCGCCGGGAACGATGATCGTCGAATAATCCTCGGAATCCCATAGAATCGACGAAGCGGACGGGCAAAGGAAACGATGCCCGGCCGTTTCTCGTTATGGTTCAGGCGGTGATTTCGAAGACGGAGCAATTCATGAACGACTCAATACAAATGCGGTCGGCATGGGCGGTTTTGCGGACGCGGTATGGGGGCCTCGCCCGGAACCGGCCGCAACGATCCATCGGCAGAAGCGCAGTGGCGCTGGTACTGCTCGCTGCAATCTGCGCGGGTTCGACCGGCTGCCCGAACGATCAGAAGATCGTCGATAAGCATGAGCGGGTGTTGGAGCAGGAAGACGAATGACGGGGTGCGGCGGAGGATGCGGCCGTCACTGCATCGCGACGGCGCCGAGGGTTTCCTCGATCGCCTGAACGACCTGCGAGACTTCAAACGGCTGTGACAGCGCCGCGTCATAGCCGTCCTGGATCAGCGAAACGTCCTGCCCCGAACGGCGCGCCCCTGCCAATGCAATGAGCTTGGCTTCTGCGAGATCGGCGATGTTTCGAATTGCCCGAACGCCTTCGCGATCCTCAAACCCCGGCATGCCTACATCGATCAGCATGACCTGCGGCCGGATCGACTCGGCCGCCGCGCCCGCCTCGAACGCCGAATGCACGACTTTGACTTCGTAGCCAGCATCCTTGACGAGCGTCTGCGACAGCGGATCGGTGATTTCCCGCTCCCGGTGGGCGATCAGGACGCGGATCTGGCCGGTCTCGATGCCTTCGAGCGGCATGTTGTGGGCGCGCATAAACCGGACGAGTTGCTGGACGGGAATTCTGCGATCCTTGCTGCCGGGGATGCGATAGCCGCGAAGCTTGCCGGAGTCGAACCACTTCGACACGGTGCGCGGCGCGACCTTGCAGATCTTCGCGACTTCGCCGGTGGTGAGCACGTCCTTGGGGCGTCGCATGGGTGCATTCCCGCGCAATCGGCGCCGATCGAAACCGGCCGGCGCCGCGTGACCATTCCCGCGCGGCGGCGTCGCCCCGGGGAACGAATGTCACATTGGTGTCACTGAATCGATCCGTATCGACTCCGTGGGATAGATCGGCCCGCAGGGATTACACGTGAGATAATTCATACGACCGGAACAACCGGCGCAGAATTCACGCGCGAAATCCGATAAAGCCGTCTGTCGGGCGGGTGAATGGAGAGGTGGAAGTCGTCGCCCGTCCGTTGTGGTTGAGCGGAAGGATGTCTGTCCGACTGTTTATAGGCCCCGAGTTTCCGCGAGACA
>CALLKH010000375.1 GCA_938008425.1 uncultured Planctomycetaceae bacterium
AGCTGGCCGAGGCGATCGAATCGGGGACCGGCCAGGAGGATTCATTCGGAATGGGCGGCGAGAGCGCGGGGCCGGAGCAACTGGCCTCTCTCGCGGTGAAGACCGGCCAGCTTGAGCGATTCGAGAAGTTCATGGCCAGGCGGATCAAGAAGAACCCGAACGAATGGTCGGATCACCTGCTGCTGGCGCAGACCTACTTCGATCTGGGCCGCGTCGAGGATGCGGAGAAGGTGCTGAAGCGGGCGTCGAAGATCAAGGCGCTGCGGCGCGATGTGATGCAGCAGGAGCTGACCTGGAAGGAAGGATACGCCTCGGACGACGAGCTCATCGCCGCATACAGGAAGTACATCAAGGCGGCGGAGAAAAAGGTGTCGTCGTCGCGCGTGTCCAGCATGTTCGGCGGCTACTTCGGCGGCGGCAGTGAAGGCCCGGCGGATACCGCCCAACTGCGCGACCGGCTGGGCAACCTGCTCTGGGACAAGGGCGAGAAGGAGGAAGCGATCAAGGTCTGGTGCGAGCGACTCAACATGGAGTCGGCCGAAAGCCAGCTCACACTGGCAAGCAAGCTGGAAGATAAGGAGGACTTCGAAGGCGCCGAGGCATGTTATCGCAAGGCGATTCAGTTGCAGCCGGACAGCATGAAGGCGCACAAGTCGCTCCTGGCGCTGTGCTATTACAAGGGCGCCGCGGCCGAGGCACTGGATCATCTGCGCGAGGTTTTCGTGCGCGAGAAACAGTCGGGATCGGGCAGCCGCGTTAACTCCCGCAACTACTACGGCTACCGCAACAACGACAACACCGGCATCGAAGAGCAAGTGAGTATCTGGGCCAGGGAACTGTCGGCGGATTCATCGGCCAGGCTTGAGGCCCAATCGGGCGCCGACGGCGAATCGGCCGCGAAGGACGCGGCGCTGGCACTGGCGGTGCTCTCGGGCGACTGGGAGGCAGTCGAAAGAACGCTGTCGGAGCGGCTCGAGTCCGAACCTTTTGAGCCGATGCTCTGGACGCTCTGGGCCGACGTCAAGGAACGCAAGGCGGAATGGACCGAGGCGGCCACGGCGTGGGAAACGGTTCGGCGACTGCAGAATACCACGCTTCCGAATCGGCGCGATCAACTCAAGCTCGTCCTCGCCGGAAAGCACATCAAGGACGCGGCGGCCGGCTCAAGACAGGCGCCGGGCGGAGCCGCCGCGATGATGGCCGGCGGAGCAAGTCCAAACTATTACTCGCGAAGCTACGGCTATTACGACTACGGCTCGCAGAACGAGACCACATCCACGCTCGGTTCGCTCTATGTGAAACTGAAGCAGTATGAAAAGGCCGAGCGGCTCTATCTGTTCGGCGGCGGTTCGAGCGCGGTCCAGTGGGTGCTGCCGACGATCTCGTCGCTCATGTGGGCCCAGGGGGCGAAGGATCGGGCGCTCGAGCTCAGCGAGCTGAATGTCATTCTCGCGTCACAGGACGATCAGCTCTCGCAGTACGCCGGGCTTCTCGCGGAGATGGGCCGGAAGGACGAGGCCGTCGAACTGCTCGTGCGCGCCTATCGATGCGCCCGCGTGGAAAACGAAAATGAATACGGCTACTGGGCGATGTACGGCTACTACAGCGATAATCAGGACAACGAGTTTGAGGATTACAAGGAATCCATGATCTCCTCGGCGCTGTATGACATCCTGCGACGAAACAACATCCTTGATGCCTCACTCGAACGCATGACCCGGCAGGCGAGCGAAAATCCGGACGATACGCGGCTCGGAAAGCTCGTGCTCAGTCTTGAGATCCAGGATCAGCGATGGGTCTCCGCCAAGCGTTCGCTGGAGGCATGGAGCAAGGCGCGCCCGGAGGACATGGCGATCAAATCGAAGCTGCTCCAGGCGTGCCTCCAGACCGGGCAGTGGTCCGACGCCGAGGAACTCCTGGCCGAAATCCGAAAGGAGAAATCGAAAGCAACTGATCCGCTGAGCGGCTACGACGCGTTCATTCGCCTGATGAACAACGATATCGCCGGGGCGGTGAAGGTGGTGGAACCGTTGATGGCGCAGCCGTCAATCAGCGGGGAGCAGGACAAAACCGCCATCATCGGCCGCGTCCTGATTCTCGCCAAACAGTACGACCGCCTGATCGAACACTACGCGACGGTCGCTTCGAACCGCCTGCTGACGAACGATGAGAAGAGCTTCCTGTTCGCACTGTATTTCGAATCCGATCATCGAGACGAGGCGGCGCGGCTTGCCCTGACGGAACTCTGGAAGACCGACGGCGTGCTGGATCCCGAGTCGCCGTGGTATCAGTCGATCCTGCGCGTCGCGGCCCATTCGAAGATCGATAACAGGCCGCTCAAACCGGAATCCATGTCGAAGGAGGACGAGGCGGTCCTGACGCTGGCGACGGACGGACCCGACGCGGGAATCGCGGCATTCAAAGCCATTGTCGATGCCGAACCCGACAACCTCAACGCCCGCCGCGGACTTCTGCTCGCAGCGATCTCGGCCGGCGACTGGAAGCGGGCCATCGAAACGAACAATGCCCTCGTCGCATGGCTCGAACCGCGCCGACGGGAAATCTGGCGCGAAACTGAATCCCTGCCGCTGGCAAAGCAGGCGGCAAACCTGCTCAAGGGCCTTCAGTCGCGCGAGATCGACGTGTCATCGATGATGACGCTGGCGATGTCGCTCTCGCAGACCGTGAACCAGTTGCTCGGCGGCTCCCGATGGGACGGGTCGGGACAGAACTCCGGCCCGGCCAAGTACGACGGGCTCTGGCAGTCGCAGAGCGCGTTCGGCGCCCAGCTTCTCGCCCGCGTCGGCGAGGCCGAGGCACTGAAGGAGGCCCTGAAGCATCAGGCGAAACTGGCGGCCGCGATTGCAGGGGGGGTCGGCCAATCGAATCCCGGCTATCGATCAATGATGTACCGATTCGGCGGGTCCGTGACGAGGTACAGTTACTCCGTCGATGAAAACGATGGTTCGGCGTTTGAACAGGATTGGAAGCCGGCTTTTCGCGCCGCGCTGCGAAAGCACCGTATTCTTGATCCGCTGCTCGCGGAGGTGGAGCAACTCGGTCGGCGGACAGAGATGGGGTCATATGGCGAGATCAGCGAATGGTGCGCCGCCGCGGGACGCACCGCCGATGCCAGGGAATGGCGATCGAAGCTGGCCGACGCGATCCTTGTCAAACTCGATGCCACCGACAAGCCATCCGTCTCGTCCGAGGGCGGGCAGTATGGCTGGTGGTATTACCGCTACGGCCGCAACAGCGCGGCGGAGTCGATGAACATTCGCAACGCGATGCGGTCGTGCATCGTTCGACAGCCGAAGTCGGAGGACCCCGGCCCGGAGCATTTGAATTCGGACATCAACGGCGCCCCGGATGAACTGTGGGAACTGGCACTGCTCGATGAGGGCGTCGCGGAGAAACTGATGGCCAGGGCGCAGCTCCTCGGCCGGGGATGGCAGGACACGCAGACGTTCGCGCAGGCGCTGGGCTACCACCTGGCGCGCCGCGATGCCGCGAAGGTCATCGAAGTCATCGAAGCCGTGTTTGAACCCGAGGAGTTGATGCGCTCCGGGCGGCTGTCGGATTATCTGACCGCCTGCTTCGAATCGCGCGACTTCGAGCGAATCGACCGGGTGCTCGAGCGGGCGCAGGCGGCGAGTTCGACGCTGGAAAACGACGTCATGCTCATTCGTCTGCTCGTCGCACGTCACGAAAAGAAGGATGACGACGCCGCGGCGATGGAGAAGACTTTGCTTGAGCGCTGCCGAACCGAACCCGCCAGCCCGATCAAGACGGATTCGCACTTGCTTTCGATATTGGGAGATCCGGACTCGAATCGACGCGGCGTGCCATATCGATACTTCAATCCGAACAGCTTCGTACAATCCTATGCGACGCACGACTCCGATTCGATCGTCGAGATCGCGGGAGGGCTCGGCGTCGAATACGAAGCCCACCTGCGGCCGGGCGATATTCAAGTCTTTGACCTCCAACTCGCTTACGGACGGCATCGGATGTTCGAGGATGCTGCGCGGATGGTGGAGGTACGGCTGGCCGAATCAAACGGCGGCCTGTCCGCGAAGGAGCGAATGGGGCTGCTTCGAGCCAAGGCCGAACATCTGTCCGACGCCGGCGACCGGGAGGAGGCCAAGGCCATTCTGAAGGAAGTGGAGTCCTACTGGATGGCGGAGGCATCAGCCAACCCGACGGACGCGACACCCCACCGGGAGCTGGAAATGTTGTACAATTCCCCGGGGTGGGGTCGAGACCTGGAGAAGGCATACGCCGAATTCAAGGCGGCAGGACGTTGCGAACCGACGTATCATTTGACGGGCACGCGCGAGGCCGATCTGCTTCATGAAATGGGCCGCCACGCGGATGCATGGGCGTTGTACAAACGAATGTTGACCGAGGGCCGCGGCGACGAGGTTTCGTATCAGGCGTCGCCCATGGGCGGCCGGCCGGTTCGGGAGACCAAGCCATCCGCATGGCTCCTCTATCGAAGCGGGTTGTCCGCACACCACGCGGGCGATACGGAGATGGCCGACGGATTGATACGACAGGCACTGTGGCGTGATCCCACGTGTCGATTCGCCAGGCAGGCTCGGGAGTTGATCCATGACTGATTCGAAACGAACGCGGGACACCCTCGACGGCATACTTTCTGAACTTCGCCGGCGCCAGCGGGCGTTGCATGTTGCCCAGTCGACGCTGATCGGCCTGTTCTATGGCGCTGTCGCCGCTGTCTTCGTGGCGGCATTCGGAGTCCTCTTCCGCACAGACTGGGCCGTCTCGGGCCTCTGGCAGGCGCTCTGGTGCGTGCCGGTGGGCGCGTCGCTGGGAGCGGTCGTTGGACTAATTCGTCGCGTAGACGCCCTGCGCCTCGCCCGGGCGATGGACGAGGCGGCGGACTCCGAGGACCGATTCGCCAGCGCGCTTCAACTGCATTCTCATCACCGCCAGGCGCGGGCAAGACTCATCGAGGCCGACGCGCTCGCGGCGGTCGAGGGCGTACGACCCCAGTCAGCGCTGCGATTCCAGGCGCCGAAGCAGGTCAAGTTCCTTCCGTTGCCGGCCGTGCTGCTGGCGCTGCTGCTGTGGCTGGCGCCGAGCGCGCGAATTGATGCGGGAACGGTCGAGGAGCCGGAGATTTCGCCCGACCAGTGGGCGGAACTCAACAGGGAATTCAAGGAGGAGCTGGAGAACCTGCCGGAGCCGAAGACTGACGAGGAGAAGGACCTCCAGGCCAAATTGAAAAAGCTCGCCGAGATGCTCGAGAAGAATCCCGAGAAGAAGGACGTTCTCGAACAGATCGCACGGCTCAAGACCGAGTTGGAGAAGCGACAGAAGCAACTGCCCGGCCGCAACCTGTCAATGCGCAACGCGGCGAAGAACATGAAGGCGTCGAAGGCGCTCAAACCGTTCACGTCGCAACTGAAGAAGGGCGACTACAAGAAGGCGGCGAACGCATTTAAGGCCCTGGCCGACAAGATTCGCAAGAATGCCGACGCCATGTCGGCCGAGGACTTCGAGGCCGCGGCGGCCGACCTGGAGCAGATGTCGTCAGAACTCTCGTCTCACGACGAACTCGGCCACGCCTGCAAGAACTGTGCGAAAGCGGCGGAGTCGATGAACCGCGACAAGCTGGCCGACGCGCTGGATCAGTTCTCGAAGAAGCTGGAGAAGAACTCCGACCAGCTCCGGGAATGCGACAGCATGTGCAAAGCCGACAGCCTGATCGACCAGTTGATGCGCAAGATGAACAACTGCAAATCGTCGAAGAATTGCAGCGCCTGCAAGAACGGCAACGGCGAGTGCAACAGTTCTGACTGCAATGGATCCAACAAGTTCGTGAAGCGCAACAACAAGAAAGGCGGGCTCAAGGCGGGCTGGGGCACGGCCGACCAGTGGAACGGCGGCCAGATGACGCGCAACAAGGAAAAACGCACGCCCGATCTCGCCCAGGTCAACCAGCAGGCCGGCCGCAGCACGAAGCTGACGACGATCTCGAAGGAAGAGCACGCGGAAAGCTCGCTGAGCTACCGCGAGATGTTCGCCGAATACGTGCAGAAGGCCGAGGCGGATCTCGCGCTGGAATCAGCGCCGATCGCCTACCGCGAGTTTTTGAAACGATACTTCACGGCGATCCGGCCGGACGAGGGTTCGTCCACCGCCGGTGAGTCGCCGAAACGCGCGGACTAGCGCGACGTGCCGTCCCCGCGATTTCGGGGCGTGCGATCACTGGAGCCATCCATCGTTTTCACCGCGGCGGCGAACCATCGCGGCAAACGCCCGTAGGTTTTCCATCCGGGTTTCGAGGGCCCACCCCCGACAGCGCAGCGGGACCGTCCGGCGACGAACGGCAATCGCTCCGCGCGATCGGCGTGAATTTGCGAGGAGAAAGCATGACGACGGAGATCAGCCGGGAATCGGTCAAACGGTTTCAGGAGAATTACGAGAAACTGCGCAACGAGATCGCCAAGCGGATCGTGGGCTATCGCGAAAACATCGACCAGGTTCTCACCGCCATGTTCGCGGGCGGACACGTGCTGCTCGAGGGCGTACCCGGCCTCGGCAAGACGCTGATGGTGAAGACGATCAGCGAGGCGACGCATCTGAGCTTCCGGCGCGTTCAGTTCACGCCCGATCTGATGCCGGCGGACATCACCGGCGTCAACGTCATTCACGACGACGAGCACGGCGGCCGGCAGTTCCGCTTCCAGGCGGGGCCGATCTTCGCCCACCTCGTGCTGGCGGACGAAGTCAACCGCGCGACACCCAAGACGCAGTCGTCGCTGCTTGAAGCCATGCAGGAGCATCGGGTCACGGTCGGCGGCACGACGCACCTCCTGCCGGAGCCCTTCTGGGTGCTGGCGACGCAGAACCCGATCGAAATGGAAGGCACCTACCCGCTGCCCGAGGCCCAGGTCGATCGTTTCTTCTTCAAGGTCAATGTCGCCCCGCAGGGCGAAGAGGAACTCCTCGGCATCATCACCCGCACGACCGGCGATGATCCGGCGCAGATCGATCCGGTGCTGAACCAGGAGGAAATCATCGCGATGCAGAACACGGTGCGGCAGGTGCTCTGCGCCGAGTTCGTGCAACGCTATGCCGCTCGAATCGCGCTGGCGACCCATCCCGATCGGCCGCAGGCGACCGACATGACGCGACGCTACGTCCGCTTCGGCGTGAGCCCGCGCGGCGTGCAGACGCTGATCCTCGGCGCGAAAGTGCGGGCATTGCTCGCGGATCGCTATAACGTGAGCTGCGCCGACATCCGCGAAATCGCACGGCCGGCGCTTCGGCACCGGATCATCCGCAACTTTGAGGCCGAGGCGGAGAACATCTCGACGGATGCGATCCTGGACGACATTCTGAAGCATGTTGCGGAGCCGGCGAGCGCCGCGGCGTAAATCAAATGGCAAGCGCGCTATTCGACAAGGACTTCCTCAAGAAGCTCGAGTACCTCGATCTCATTGCGCGCCGGCTCGTGTTCGGCCGTCAGCAGGCGCTGCGGCAGAGCGTGAAGAAGGGCGCCAGCATCGAGTTCAAGGACTTCCGCGAGTACAGCCCCGGCGACGATCCCCGCACCGTGGACTGGTCGGTCTACGCGCGGCTCGGCGAACTGGTGATCAAGCTGTTTCGACAGGAGGAGGAGCTGGATCTGTGGGTGCTCATGGACGCCAGCGGCTCCATGGACTTCGGCGAGCCCAACAAGTTCGACCAGGCGCGGCGCATCGCCGCGGCGCTGGCGTACATCGGCATGTCAAACATGGACTCGGCCGGCGTGACGCCGTTCACCTCGGAACTGGCGGAAGGGAGGGGCAAGCTTCGCGGCCGCGGGCGCGTCTTCGCCCTGCTTGACTATCTCACCGGCGTGAAGTCCGGCGGCAAGACGGATTTGCAGGCCGTTATCCGGGCGTTCGTCTCCCGTGTTCGGCGACCGAGCATGGTCGTGCTCATCTCGGACTTCTACGGTCTCGAAACCGCCCGGCAGGCCATCGACCAGCTTCGTTTCTTCAAGCACCAGATCTATGTCATCCAAATGGCATCGCCGTGGGAGCTCGACCCGCCCATCCGCGGGGAGCTTCGGCTCATCGACACCGAGACGAGCGGTCACGAGGACCTCACCATCACCGACTCGATGCTTCGCCGTTACAAGCAGGCACTTGATAAGTTTTCCGCCGAATTGCGCGGCTATTCGATGAAATACTCGATCGGCTACTCGCTCGCCCGGACGGATATTCCCTTTGAAGAGTTCCTGCTCAAGGTCCTTCAGCGCGGGGGGCTCGTGGCATGACGCTGCTCGCGCCGTGGGCACTCTGGTTTTCGGCGGTGGCGGCCGGCGTCGTCGCGCTCTACCTGCTTAAGATCAAGCGGCGTCGGCAGACCGTTCCGGCGCTCGATTTCTGGCGGCAACTGGTGGGCCAGACGCAGGTGCGATCGCTCTTTCAAAGGCTCAAGCGCTGGCTTTCGCTCGCGCTGTGGCTGCTCATTGTCACCTGCCTGATTCTGGCCATCGGCAACCCGGTCCTGTCGTTCGGACGCATCAAGCCGCAATCCATCGCCGTCATCATCGACAACTCCGCAAGCATGCAGGCGATCGAACAGGCTCTCGAAGAGGGTAAGACCGAGACGCGCTTCACCGAGGCGCTCCGGGCTTTGAATGACCTCACCACACGTCGGCCGGTGCGCGACGAATGGCTGCTGATCGACGCCGCGCATGAAGCCCGCGTGATCACGCCCTGGACCCTCGATCGCAAGAGCATTCACGACGGCGCGGCCGCAATTCGACCGCACGGCGGCACAGCCGATCTCTCCGGCGCGGCGGCGCTCGCGGCCCAGCTTCTGGAAGGCAAGAAGGACCCGTGCATCGTGGTCCTCTCCGACGGCGCGGACGGGGCCGTCGAGAAGCTGGCGAAGGCCGATGCCCGGATCGCGCCGTGGATCATCGGCACGGCCGACGACAACCTCGGGATTGCCACGCTGAAGGTTCGCGTGCATCGCGAGGAGTCGATGCACTACGTCTATGTGCGCGTGGTCAACGCGTCGCCTGCCGCTGTCGAATCTCAGCTGGTGTTCGAGGCCGACGGCACGACCGTCGCGGTCGAGCCGCTGGCGGTCGATGCTGGCGGAGAGTGGGAGAAGACGATCACGTTCAGCCAGCCGAACGGCGCCGTGCTTCGCGCGTGGATCGATCGAGCCGACGCGCTGGCCGATGACAACGAGGCGTTCGCCATTCTTCCGCCGATTCGTGCGGCCGCCGTGCTATTGGTCACACCGCTGGCGGAATCGTTCTTCTTCGAGCAGGCGCTCACGGCCATGGCGCCGCTCGTCGACGCGGAGAACAGCCGGACGCTCACGATCGAAGAGTTCGACGCGGCCGCGGCTTCCGCGGTCAGCGCCGACCTGGCCATCTTCAATAACTGCGCGCCGGCGAAGATGCCCGCGTCCGGTCGATTCGTCTTCGTGAACCGCTGGCCCGCGGAGATTCCCGCAAAGGTGAACGGACTCCTCGAACGGCCGGAGATGGTGCTGACGTCGCGCGATCATCCGCTGATGCGATTCGTCTCGGTGAGTTCGGTCGCACTGGTCAAGGCGCACGATGTCACGCTTTCAGAGCGGGCAACGATTCTCGCCGAATCCAACGACGGCTCGCCGCTTGTGTTCCTTCACGAAGCGCCGGATCGGCAGTCGCTCTGCGTCGCGTTTGACGTGATGGAGAGTGACCTTCCGTTTCGCAATGCATTTCCGGTGCTGCTCAGAAACACGGTCGCCCACATGGTGTCGGAACAATCACTCTGGATCGCGGACCAGTACCACGTCGGCGACGTGATCACACCGCTGCGGGCACTGCCCTCTGATGTCACGGCCGTCGACGTCGCCCGGCTCAATCAGACGGGCGTCAATGAAGCCCGGACGGCCGTCGAACGCGGCGCCTTCGCCTATGCGAACACCGCATCGCGCGGCCCGCTGCGGTTCACCATCGGCGACGACATCGCCTACACGGCCGTGAACCTCGCAGATGCGACCGAGTCCCGCATCGCGATTGTGAAGCCTGAGAAAACGCCGGCCGAACTGCTGGCGCTCTCGGATCGCCTGTTCGGCACCGTGCCATGGCTGGCGCTGGCCGCCATCGCCGCGACGCTGATCGGCGTGGAATGGATGACATATCACCATCGTTGGACGGAGTAACGCGTGCGATTTGAGGCGCCCTGGCTCTGGCTCATCGTTCCGCCGCTCGCGCTGTACCTGGCGTGGCTGACGCGGCGAAGCTATGCGCAGCTTGTGCCCGCCGCGAGATGGGGCAGCCTCGCGCTTCGCGCGCTGGTGCTCGTCTGCCTGATCGGCGCGATCACCCGGCCGGCGTATTTCAGCAGCCTGAATCACCACCACGTCGTCTTCGCGCTCGATGTCTCGCGCAGCGTCTCGGCGGATAATCTCGACGCCGCCATGGCCGACATCGACCGCGTGGCGAAGGAGGCGATGAAGTCACACGGCGATGCGCGAGTCAGCGTCATCGCGTTCGGCCGCGAACCGGCGATGGTCGTGCGATCCGTCTCGGCGTGGAGTGAATGGCCGGCCGAGGTGCGTGAGAAGGTCCAGTACGAACAAACGCTCGAAGCGCTGCACGCCCGGCGGACGAAATTGATCTCCGAAGCAGGCGATGCGGCCGCAAAAGAAAGGGCCGACGTCGAAAAGCAGATCGCCGATCTCGAATCCTTCCGCGATAAGACCGCCGGCGACTATACCGACGCCGAGGCGGCGCTTCGGCTCGCCCTCAACTGCGGCGAGACGGCCGAACGTCGAACCGTCTATTTCTACAGCGACGGCAACTTCAATCACGGCGACTGGGAGCGCATGACCCGCGTGCCCGGCGACGGATCGACCGTGATTCACACCGTGGTGATGAACCGGCCGGCGCCGCCCGAAGTGGCGGTCGGCGATGTGGCGCTGCCGCCCTCAGTCCGGGTGAACCAGGGATTCACGGCGGACATCCAGGTCACGTCGTCCGTCGAAACCCCGGCGAAGCTGGTGGTTTTCAAGGATGGATTCTCGGTGCAGGAGACCGATGTCACGCTGAAGCCGGGCGACAATCGCTTCAAGACGCCGGGGCTGTTCTTCCGCGACAAGGGCTTTCACACCGTCGAGGCGACGATCCGCGCCCAGCAGGACACGCAGCTCAAGAACAACACGGCGCGTTCGATCGTCGTGGTGCCGGGCGAGGCCCGCGTACTCTATGTCGACTCCGACGAAGCCCAGATGCCCTATCTCAAGAGCGCGCTCGAACTCGAAGGCATGTCGGTCGACGCCCGGCCAGTCGGCGGCGTGCCGCAGACGCTGTCGGACCTGCTGTCGTTCGATGTGTTCGTGCTTTCAAACGTGCCGGCGGATCGGCTCTCGTATCGCCAGATGCAGATGATCCGCACCTACGTGCAGGATTTCGGCGGCGGCTTCGTCATGCTCGGCGGCACCGAGAGCTTCGGCCTCGGCGGCTACTACAACACGCCGGTCGAGGAAATTCTGCCGGTTCGCATGCCGATTCAGAAGGACATGACTCGCCCGTCGCTGGCGCTGATGCTCGTCATCGACAAGTCGGGCAGCATGAGCGGCGTGAAGATCGAACTCGCCAAGCGGGCGTCGATCGCCACGAGCGAAGCGATCAACCCGCGCGATCTCATCGGGCTCATCGGCTTCGACGGCGAGGCCCGGGTGCTGCTCGAACTCACGCCGGCGGCCGATCGACAGACGGTCGGCATGCAGATCGCGAATCTCGAGGCCGGCGGCGGGACGTTTCTCTATCCCGCGCTGGAGGAGGCGCACAACCGGCTCGTTCAGTCCGATGCGCAGAAAAAACATGTCATCGTCCTCTCCGACGGCCAGACCCAGGGCTTCGGCTACGAAGACAAGGTCGGCGCGATGTCGTCCGACGGCATCACGCTTTCCGCCATCGGCATCGGCGAGGGCGCCGACATGAAGCTGATGGAGTCCATCGCCATGGCCGGCGGCGGCCGGGCATACTTCACGAACGACTTCTACACGATCCCGCAGATTTTCACTCGCGAGGCGCTGCGGGCGACGAACAGCATGCTGGTCGAGCGGCTGGTGCAGCCCGTGGCGGTGGATGAAGACGTCTGTCTGGATGAGATCGACACCGACGAACTGCCGCTGCTCTCGGGCTACGTCGCGACGACGATGAAGCCGACGTCGACGCTGATCATCGCCTCGGACTCCGGCGACCCGCTGCTGGCCAAGTGGCGGTTCGGCCTCGGTCGCACGGCCGCCTTCACCTCCGAGACCAAGCCGCGATGGGCCGAGGACTGGATCCAGTGGCACGACTTCGCCAAGTTCTGGAGCCAGCTTGTCCGCAGCGTCGCCGGCGAAGATCTGTCGAAAACGATCGCCATCGAATCATCGCACACGCTCCGGGATGACGGCGTTCGGCTGACGGCCGACGTGCGAACACCCTCGGGCGAATTCGTCACCGATGCCCGGCTGGAGCTCACGTCGATTGACGCCGCCGGGCGATCGCAGAAAGTCCCGGTTACCCGCACCGGCCCCGGGCTGTTTGAAGCGACGCTGCCGGACTTCGAATTCGGAAAGGAGCGCCAGCTCATCTGGCGCGCGGCGGCCGGCGACTCGGCCGATCCCGATTCACCGACCACGCCCTACGGATTCGTCTATTCCTTCTCGCCGGAGTATCGCACGCTGGCCGCCAACGACGATGCACTCGCGGCGATCGCCCGGCAGAACCGGGGGCAAGCCATGCAGGTCGGGTCGGCCGCGCTCGTGCTCTCGGAAAACGCGGCGACATCGTGGCGGCCCATGTGGTCAGTGCTCGTCATCATTGCACTGCTCCTGGCGCCGCTCGATATTCTTGTTCGTCGATTGGGCTAGGCCTCGGCCGCAGGTTGAGGCGCCGTTCAATCGGCTCCCTACTTTCGCCGGCCCGGCCGGCGACGTACAATGTGCATATGCCGGTCGAAACGCACAAACTCAGCGTTGAAACGAAGGGCGGAACCGAAGTCATCGATCTGACGCCCCAGCTCATCGAGACCCTCAATCTCACCGACATCACCAACGGCATCGCCCTGCTCTTCGTCATCGGCTCGACTGCCGGCATCACCACGACCGAGTATGAACCGGGCCTCGTGAATCACGACCTGAAGCACGGCTTTGAAAAGATCGCGCCCGAGGGCGGCCGCTATCAGCATGAGGAAACGTGGCACGATGACAACGGCCATTCACACGTGCGCGCGTCGCTGCTCGGTCCGAGCCTGACGGTGCCGATCAACGATCGGAAGCCGGTGCTGGGCACGTGGCAGCAGATTGTTCTCATCGACTTTGATACTCGGCCCCGGCAGCGAACCGTCATTGTTCAGTTGATCGGCGAGTAGCTGTAACAAGAGGCCGGCCATGCCGCATGACAAACCTCCTCGCGCAACGGTCTCAGTCGGACCGCTCATCGTCATTGATATCGTGCTGATCCTGGCCGTGCTGATAGTAGCCGGTGCGTCATTCTCCAAGGTTCCGCCCGAGGCGGTAGCGGAGGCCTCGGCTCCCGAGCGCCCGATTCCTCTCTTCACCTACTTCGGCGCCGGATATGCCGCGTTCGTCCTGGCAATGATCGCGATCCTGCCGCCATTAATTGATGCGGGAATTCGCCGCCTTGCGGCTGGAAAGATCGCGCCGAACGAGCGGATTCGCACATTGTGGCGAGGTTATGTCGTTCGCCATCTCTTGGTGATGATGGTTCTTCAAGGCGCTGCCATGATCAATGCCTTTGCGTACTGGATCGAGTCGCAGTTGATCTCACTGCCGGCCACGGGAATCATGCTTGTATTAATGGCGCTCCAGATTCCCAGCCAGGATCGAGTAACGCGCTGGATCGAGGCCCAGGAGCGCACGATCCAGAACACCACGGTGTAGCGGACTCGACACATCCATCCCACGTGAATGCGGCGGGAATTCAGCACGGCGAATCAGCCGCCCTGTCAGGGCGCACCGAGTCCGGCACTTCAATGCTGATTCGATCGAAATCAATCCGGGAAACGAAAAGAAGAAAAACAAGGCACAGAGAGTGTTACGGCGGCAACCCTACGGGGACGAAATCTGCGTTCGTCTGCAGTTGCACGCAAGGGTGCTCGAATCGGGTTGAGGGTCAGGCGACAGCCGTATTCCCGCATGCGCCGTCTCGCTCCCTGTGCCTACCCAAAAAATACATCATGATTTCGAGAATGCCAAATGCGAGCGTGCTTTTTTTCACGAGGATTTTCGCGCGGCAATTCCTGCGCGGCTCACGGGCCCTGCCCTGCTGCATTCGGCTTAAATATAGGGATTTTCCGACGAGTGACGCTGAGAAGAAACTCCGTCAAACGGCCGAGAACTTCACGTCGCCGGACCGGTCGTGGTCGTCGTGGCGATCCCCGCCAGCTCAACCAGTTTGCTCAGCGCCGCCGCACGGTCGGCCTCGGATGCGCCGACCGCATAGCCGTTCCAGCCGCTCACCAGCTTCTTGCCGAGCTCAATCAGCCGCATCTCTTCATCCGCCGAGCGCGTCGCCCCATTCGAGGCCGACAGGCGGGCATGAAGTTCGGGCGCGACGATCTCGCGGCCGAATCCGAGAAGGCGTGCGTCGACATCGTCGTCCGTGGTGATGGCGTCGAGCAGCCGCTGCACGGTGGCGCGCCGCGCCGCAACGCCGGCCGTCGCCAGTTCGCGCACGCGCTCAACGTGCTCCGGCGCGACCTGGCTCATCGCGGGCTCGGCCAGCCGCGCCAGATCAAGAAGCTTGACAAACTCAACCGGCAAATCCGCGTTCTCAAGGCGCGACTCGATGACCGCGACGATCGCCTCGGCAATTCGGCCGCGCTCGGTTGCCCCCTCGCTGCCCGGCGCCTGTGCGGCGAATTTCCTGAAGCGCGCGACGGCCGCCTCATCCTGGCCGGCACGAAGCAGCGCCTCGACCAGTTGAAGCCGGAGGTCCGGCGCCCGCGCGGGATCAAGGTCCTCGGCCAGCGGCAGCGCTTCGTCGATCGTCGCCGCGGCGGCGCTGTACTCACGTAGTTCGCTTTGCGCGCTCGAGAGATCGCTCAGTACGCTCAGCCGCTGCGCCGGCGTCAGGGGTTCCGCCCGTTCGCCGCCTGCGCGAAGCGCAAGGAGCAGATCGGCGCGACGCCGCTGGGCCGACAGATCGCCCGCCCGATTGAATCTTGCCGCGACTTCCAGTTGATCCCGGGCCGGCAATCGACGAACAATCGACAGGTAGCTTTCCCAGGCCCGCTCCCGAACCGACGCATTCGGCTCCTGCGCGCTGTCGAGACAGATATTCAGCGCATCCAGGTCCTCGCGCCCCCTTCCACACCGCCCCAGCGCCTGCACCACTGCGAGCCGCACCTCGGGCTCGGCGGCCGTGCAGTACTTTCGAATGGGCTCGGCGCTGGCCGGGTAGACCGAGAATGCCGTAATCGCGGCACTTCGAACACGAACGCTTCGCGCCGGGTCCATCTCCTGAACGAAGATGGGCCGAAACGCCTCGTCGCCGATTCGCCCCATCGCCTCCAGGAACTTCTCCAGCAGCTCGTCGTCGCCCGAGGCGGCGGCCAGTCGCGACATCAGCGCTCCGACGACCGACTCCGTGGCCGCCGGTCCGGCGGAGCCCCCGCGTCGCGCGAGCATGCCGAGCGCCGACGCGGACTCCGCGACGACCTGCCGGGATTCATCCGACAGACCGCCGACGAGCACGGGAATCAACTCGGCATCGTCAAGCCGGCCCAGCGCGTTGATCTGCACGGCGCGAACCGTGGGGTCGGTCTCGACCCCGAGCGCGCTTCGCAGCACCTCGCCCGCGCCGATCGGCCTCAGATCTCCGACAATGGCCGCCGCGCGGCGCCGAAGATTCGCGTTCGTGTCTGTCACCAGCTTGAGAAGCTGAGATCGGATTTCCTGGCCGATCTCCTTGCGATCGGTGATCAGTCCATTGATCAGGTCCAGCGCGAGGGTTCGAATCGACATCGACTCGTCACGAAGAAATGCGAGCAACTTCTTGGGCTGTTCGGACTCGGGCGTGAGCGAGTAGGCCTCGCGCGCCGAGGCAACCAGTCTCGCGACCAGCGCCTCGCGATCGAGCCGCATCCGGCGAATCTCTTCCTTGCGCCGCTGGTTCACCTCGCGAAGCCATTCGAGCGCCTTCATGTTCCGGTGGGTTTCCCACCAGGCTTTCACGCCGGCCGCATCGGAGAACCGGACGCCGCTGACATCCGACATCGCCTCCATGGCTGCCTGGCCGATGGCGGGGCCGCCGGACTCAATCAGCGTGATCAACCCCTGCACGGCCTGAAGGTCGTCGCCAAGAAAACCGAGGGCATTGATCGCGGCGATTCGCTGCTCGAGCGGAAACGTGGTCGTGGCGGCGATTGAATTCAGTTTGGGAATGACCACGTCCGGCGGAAATCTGCGCAGCACGCCGGGCACCATTTGGGCCAGTTCGGGGGGATCCCGCCCCAGGAGGGCAATGATGGAATCGAGGAGCATGGCAGGCGGCGTTTCGGTGGCCAGCAGTCCTCGGCAGATCGCCAGCTTGGCTGCGGCATCGTTCGGGGACTTCAGGACATCCACAAGGCGACGGGCGGCCTCATCAGAGCCGTTTCGCAGCAGGCTCCGAGCGCCAAGTTCTCGCGCCTCGGGGGTGTTATTTCCCACGACGAGCCTGAGAAATTCATCGAGTTCCAGGGCTGTGGCGGGGGCGGGCGCCGGAGTGGTCGTGGTATCACCGGGCTGTGTGGTCGGGAGCGCGGAAACAACCGGACCGGGCTGGGCCGACGCCGGATCCACGCTGAACCCCAAAATGACCAGTAGCACGGCAAGCATACGGAAATGCCTCGAGACGAGTGACGCGCAGGACAACCCCCCCCAGACCCAGTTTTGTCGGATTCCCATCGCGATTTCAGGAAATGGCGAGACTGGTCGTTCTAGCACATCGGCCTCAAACGGTCAACAAAAGTGCGATACAACGCCGGTACAGCGGGTACTTCGGTCTTCGGGGACCCGCGCTCAAGCACCGATCGAAACGTCGCACAACCCTTCAATTCGCCGGCATCGGCTCGGCGAGACAGGTACAGACACTGAACCACTCGTCGTCGATAGATCAAACGACATGGAAGGTATCTTTTCCTTTCGCGCGGAAGAGATCAAAAACCGGTCTCACGCCCGTCGCCGAACTCTGCTATGATCCTCCTCACGATGGAGTCCGGTTCAACTCCGGCAGCGCGCGTGTGATCGGCTTCGTGTCATGACCGCGCGCCCATCATGGTTCAGAACACATGGTCCCGAGGTTCTGCGCGGCAGAGCAGACTTTCATGTCAGGCGATTGAAGCTGTCACCACCCATGATCTCCAGCGCCATGAATTCACCTCGAATCGGAACCTTGTGTGTCGTCCCGGACTTTGGACGACCACGCCGGCGAATCGCCCGGGTGGTCGAAGCCCAATCACACCCAAACTCAGGACGACCCATCGGCCGATAATAAGAATGACCCGTTGACCTGGACCAGTTCCGAGGAAGCTGATTTATCGTTCATGACTACTGCCATCTGCCCCGGACGGTCCCGAGAATGGCCCAATTCGGACAGACTTTCGGCGAATGCAGGGCACGAACTCCGACAGGTGCAAACAACCAGGCAAGAGATCTCGAGTCACAGAAGATTGGCTCGGCCATCCAACAAACCCAAGGAAGAAGGAATCCGTGAAGCTCGCAATGAATCTGTTCCACCGCCTCGTGGCTTATTTTGATTCGCACAACACCCAGCCTCATCCGAGGGACCCCAAGGGTCTCAAGACCGACCCGATGCGCTGGTCGTCGTACATCATTCTTCACTCCGGCTGCCTGGGCCTGATCTGGGTCGGCTGGAGCTGGACGGCCGTCGCGGTGGCCGTCGCACTTTACTTTGTGCGAATGTTCGCCATCACGGGATTCTATCACCGCTACTTTTCCCACCGGACGTTCAA
>CALLKH010000376.1 GCA_938008425.1 uncultured Planctomycetaceae bacterium
GTCACGGTACAAAAGCCGCCGCACACTCCCGGGTCTCCCACACCCGGACGCGCTGGATTCGGATCGACGCCGGAACGGCCGGCCGAAACTCGTCGTGAATCAGCTTGGCAACCCTTTCGGTGGAGGGATTATCGGTTTTGAACGCGGGATGATCGTTCAGGAAGGTGTCGTGCAACCGGCCCGTGATTTCCTTGAGCCGCGGCTGGAGTACCGTGAAATCGGCCAGCACATCGATCGCATCGAGTTCATCTCCTTCGAGATGCACCTCGACCTGCCAATTGTGGCCATGGAGCGGCTCGAGCTTGCCGTCGCCGAGGCGCAGTTGATGGGCAGCGGAAAACTCGCCGCGAAGAACCAGTTCATACCGTGACACGTCTGACTCTCCCCACCGGGTGAAGCACTCAGCAAACCGCGAAACTTCAATTTCGTCGGTCGGGGTTGTGACCCCAGTTGATCGGGGGCTATTGTATCGTTGGATTCGTCTCTGCGGGCGTCGTGAATCAAGGGTATTGCGTGGCCACCTACTTTCCAGGTCTGGATGATGTACGAGCCCTCGCCGCGGCGGGGCGGTCGATTCCGATCTATCGTCGCCTGCTCGCCGACCAGATGACCCCCGTCGGCGCCTTCTCGCGGCTCGCGTCGGAATCGGAAAATGCGTTTCTGCTCGAGAGCGTGGTGGGCGGGGAGCAGATCGCCCGGTACAGCTTCGTCGGCGTCAACCCAGCGGCCGTGTTTCGGGTGAAGGATCGCGCCGGGTGCATCGAGCACCGCGACGGCCGCCGAACGGACCTGCCGGACGTTGCCGATCCGTTTCGCGAATTGGAAAACGTCTTGATGAAGGATCGGGCAGTGCCGAGAGACCTGCTGCCGCACGGGCTGTCAGCGCTGCCGCGTTTCACCGGCGGGGCGGTCGGGTTCGCCGCCTACGACGCCGCGCGATATTACGAACGCCTGCCGGCCGCGCCCGAAGACGACCGCCATCTCGACGACGTAGCCTTCGGTATCTACGACGACATGGTGGTCTTCGACCACGTCAATAAGACGATTCTCGTTGTCGCCACCGCGCGGCTGGGTGAGAGTTCGGTCGAAGCGAGCTATCAGGATGCGACGAGCAGGATCGACCGGATCGTGGCCGCCCTCGATCGCCCCGCGGCGGGCCTGGCGGGAACGCTTGATCTCGACCGCGTCGCCGCGCCGAACTTCACCAGTACCCACTCGAAGCAGCAGTTCGAATCGTCAGTGCGCCGCGCGATCGAGTACATCCTCGCGGGCGACATCTTTCAGGTGGTGCTCAGCCAGCGACTGCGCGTGGAGAGCGCGGCCGATCCATTCGACGTGTATCGCGCGCTTCGGTACGTGAATCCGTCGCCGTTCATGTTCTATTTGAAGAGTCCCGGCGCAATTCTCATTGGCGCAAGCCCCGAGATTCTCTGCCGGGTCGAGGACGGCGTGGTGACGAATCGCCCGCTCGCTGGTACGCGAAAGCGCGGCGGCACGCATGCAGAGGACGCGGCGCTGGAGCGCGAACTCCTCGCCGACCCGAAGGATCGTTCCGAGCACATCATGCTTGTCGATCTCGGCCGCAACGATGTCGGCCGGGTGGCGGAGTCGGGCACAGTGAAATTGACCGAGACGATGAGCGTCGAGCGCTACAGCCACGTGATGCATCTGAGCAGCAACGTCACGGGTCGGCTGGCGCCCGGCAAGACGGCGGTCGATGCGATCACGGCGGCATTGCCCGTCGGCACCGTCAGCGGCGCGCCAAAGGTGCGGGCGATGGAGATCATTGATGAACTGGAGCCGGTGCGGCGGGGGCCGTACGGCGGCGCTGTGGGGTACCTCGATTTCGCGGGCAACATGGACACCTGCATCGCGCTGCGAACGATGGTGGCGACGCCGGGCGCCGGGAGCGGGCGATGGATGTTCGACATCCAGGCGGGCGCCGGCATCGTTGCGGAGAGCAATCCGGCGGCGGAGTATGAGGAGACGATGAATAAGGCCAAGGCGCTTCTCGCCGCGATCGGCATCGCGGCGGGGTAGAATAGGATATGGAAACGGCCGGGACAAAGGGAGTGCGGCTCGGCAAGTGTGTTACAGTCGGGTGCTTTGCTCTGTGTCTCCTTTCGATTCTCGCTTATCTCGTCAGTTACCAGTGGTGCATCTCTTACGCGAGGGGCAATTTCTTTCTTGTCATTACGGACGGGTACTTCGCGGTTCCGTTTCCGGATGGAAAGCCCCGAACCTGGGATGATTGGGGTTGGTGGGTGCAGCAGCCTTGGAGCACTGGGGACGACGCAAGCGGAGGGATTCGCAACCGATATCAGTCTCCCGGTTTCCTCGACGTCACGCGCCAGTTGGGGAGCTTGGGGATTCATATCCCATTCCTGATCATCATCGTTCCGACCTTGATCTTCTTGACGATGCGAGGGCTTCCCGACATTTCATCTACGCAATCGGCGAGGATCTTGGTGGGGGCCTATCTGATGTTCACAGCAGGGTTTCTGATCGCGCTCTTGAGTGCCTTCGAGAATGGCAGTGCGAATCTGGCGTGCATCGTCGGGTTCGTCACCGTGACTTCGACGAGCGTCGGGTTCATGCGCGGT
>CALLKH010000377.1 GCA_938008425.1 uncultured Planctomycetaceae bacterium
GACCGATTTGCTTTTCCAGCACGAAAGTTCTCGCCGGCCGGCGCATGCGAGCGAAGGTCGGCGGATCGAGAATGATCACGTCGTAGCGCCGACCCTGCCGCTCGGCGCGCTTATAGAATTCAAGCGCGTCGCTGGCGTAGAACTTGTGGGCGTCCGGCTGAACGCCGTTCAATTCGAAGTTGTTTCGCCCCCAGTCGAGGTATCGCTTCGACAAATCGACGCTCGTCACCTCGCTCGCACCGCCCATCGCCGCCGTCACCGAGAAGCCGCACGTGTAGCTGAAAAGATTCAGAACCCGACGGCCGTATGCCATCTCGCCGACCCGTCGTCGATTGTCGCGCTGTTACAGGAACAACCCGTACGAGAAGCCGTCATAGGGGCGAATGATGAATTGAGACGCGCCCTCGCGAACGACGATCTTTGACTCCACCGGACGGCCGATCCAAGGCTTCGCATCCGAGTGCGACGCGCCCTGCTCCTCGGACAGTTCGCTTCGATCGCGCACGAAATACTTCGCATACGCCGCCCGAAGTCCAAGCCGCGAGAGCAGCGATTCAACCACTGGAGCGGCCGCCTCCGGTTCGACGTCGAGCCGCCCCTCGTGGAACTGCACAATCAGAACGGAACCGAGACGCTCGATCACCAGCCCGGAAAGTCCATCGGACGCGCCGTTGACAAGTCGGTACGCATCGGAGGCCTCCGACTCAAGCAGCGCGCGACGCCGCGCCACCGCCTTGTCGACGAGTGATTCGATGGCCTGGGTCGTCGTCAAGAAGCCGCCCCTTCAGTCATCTCGAAACAGGCCGTGGGCAATGCCGGATCCAACTGATCCAGACCGAGGATGCGGCAGATTGCCTGCTCAAGTCCGGCCATCCCTACACCCGTGGCCGCTGAAACCCGGCAGACCACGGCGCCCTCGCCCGCCAGTTCCCCGCCGATCTGAAGATCACACTTGTTCTGCACCACCACCATTGTCCGATCATCCGCCGTCCGCGCCCGGATCGCTTCAATCTGCTTCATTTGTTCGGCCGTCGATTGCGAGCCATCGACGACGACAAGAATCAAGTCCGCTCCAGACGCCTGTTCCCCGCCGCGTCGAATCGCCTCGCGCTCAATCACGCATCCCGTCTCGCGAATGCCGGCCGTGTCGGTCAACGTCACGGGCCACCCGTCGACGAGCGCGGTCTCGCTGATCCAGTCGCGCGTCGTACCCGGCGTATCGGACGTAATCACACGATCGCCGCCGATCAACCGATTGGCCAGCGTACTTTTTCCCGCGTTCGGCGGTCCGACGATGGCGACGTTGAGTCCGTTTACCAGTCTCAATGCCGCAGCGGATCGAGCCTCGAACGCGCGACGTTCCGATTCATCGAGCGAATGCAGACCCCGCATGAATTCCGGGAGCCTCGTCCGCTGGGCGAGCAGCCAATCGACGAGCCGCCGGGACTCCGCTCGTTGAATAATTCCGTCGATTCGTCGCTCGATCGGATCGGCCGATCGCAGCGCATCGGGAAAATCTTCAGGCGCGACGAGACTTGCGCCGAGATCGGCGAGCAGCATCAGCACGCGCTCCACCACTCGAACACCGCCATGCGCGTTGATCTCCGCGCGCGGCAACGTTGCCTCATCGGTGAAGCAGATCACCGCATCATCAATCGTCACACCCGCTTGAACGATTCGGCAGACCGTCGGCCGATTGTTCAACCAGCGGGGCGGTTCCTCCGCCTTCATCCGTCGCGCAGCCAGATTCAGAATCTCCAGCGTGCCCGGACCGGCCAGACCGATGACGGCAATCGCGCCGGGCGCGGGGGCGGTCAATCGGGCTGCAACGGTCGTCTGACGATCCGCATTCACGATTCGTTGATTTGTCCTTCGAACGGTGAGAAATGCCTGCGGTATGCGACGGCGATCCCGCGGATGCACAGGTCCGGCACCACCCGATCGATGATCTCAGTGTGCTGACTGAGGAGTTCCGAATTGCCGCCGCACGCCACCAGATCAGGCCATGCCTTCAGTTCGGTCGCATATCGCTCGGTGATCTCGCGAAGACCGCCCATCACGCCGAAGATGATGCCATGTCGAATGGCCTCTTCAGTTGAAGCGCCATAGACCCCCTTCGGAGATTGAATCGTCACCTGCGGCAGCGCAGCAGTGCCGGTGTGAAGCGACTTGGCCTGCAAGTCGAGCCCGGGCAGGATCGCGCCGCCCATGAAGACCCCCTCGTCGTTGACGCAGTCGATCGTGATGGCCGTCCCGAAGCTCGCGATCACGCAGGCATGGCCCAGCGTCTCATACGCGGCCGCCGCCGAACAGACACGATCGATTCCGACGCTCTCCGGTATTTCGACGGCCAGCGAGATCGGCCGGTGGATTTCATGGCCCACTTCGAGAACCGGCGAGCCCAGCCGCTCTGCGAGCGGTCCCTTGATGGCCTCCATCACCTTCGGAACCACGGACGCGGCGGCGATCGCCCGCGTCCGCTCGGGAGGCAGCGCATGCCACGCCGCCTCTGCCGCGTCGAAAATCGCCTTGAGTTCATGGTGGCCAAAACGTTCATTCGAGAAGACCTGGCCGTCCACCAGCGTGGCGACGGACACATGAGAATTTCCCACTTCCACGACAAGCAGGGTCGCCTTTGCCCGGGGATCTTCAATCGCGCTCACTGAGGCACTCCCAAAAAAAATCCGCCATTCCGGCTGGGATTATATCGAGATTTGGGAATATGGCGCGGCGTGCGAGGGTTAATGGGGGTGAGGTCTCCCCGACCTCTTTTTTCCCTCTTCTTCTCAGTACTCGTGGGGCAACCCACCGTTTGAGAAGTCGCCCCGCCACCCGACGGGGCGATCTTTTTTTTACCGATGGGTTCCGGATGTCCGGGGATCGATTCGCGGCGAGAGCCGAGGTCGCAAAGTCAGTCGATTGGATCCTGCGGCCGA
>CALLKH010000378.1 GCA_938008425.1 uncultured Planctomycetaceae bacterium
GGCCGGCGGCCGATTCACCGTCTTAACGGGCGCGCCGACGCGGAAACGCCCGCGATCATTGCATTCGCGGACCCGTCTCCAGAATAATTCTCCATTGCCGCCCTGAAGGCTGGAAAAACGGCTATGATAGAGTCGCATCCGAGTTTCGCGACTTGTTTTCGTTGTGCCTTTTCGCTTCCGCCGACGGCCATTTCGCTGAACAGTTGGTCAATCTCATTGGAATTCAGTATTCCGCCGTGAAGCGTGGGAGCCTCCAAACTTGGTCCAGGACGAAAAGGACAAACTGCTCGAACTGTTCGATGACGAAGTCCGCTGGTGCCAGGGCATCGATGCGGTCAATCAGCGCGGCGAAGCCGTCGGCTACGATGACGAGACCGCCGTCTCGTGGGACCTGGTCGGCGGGCTGTTTCATCTCTTCGGTCAGAAGCGCGGGGCGCGGCTGTGCGAGACCATTGCGCGTCACGTCGTGCCCAGCGACGAGCGGCGGCGCACCACGCACTACGACACCCGCAGCGCGGACATCGTCGCGATGGCGACGCTGCTCGATTTCAATGACGCTGAAGAAACGACCCACGACGTGCTGATCGATCGTCTGCGCGGATTGCCGGTATGGCACGGGCGACGGTCAAATCAGGCCGATGACGCGAGTGAAGCAGCCGGCGAAGTGGTCGGCGAAGTGGCTGGCGAGGTTATCGGCGAAGTGGTCAGTGAAGAGTCATAACGGCTCGCCGCAGGCGGGACAGGCGGGCGCTCTAAGCCCGCGAAGAATGCCTCGACACTGTCGACAGTGCGTCTCGCGGCTGTGCCGGGCGCCGAAGAATCTCCAGATCATTGCAAAGATTGCGATCGCCAGGATGGCGCCGATCTGGGCGTCCAGATAGGCCGCGGGCTCCTCAATTCCGATCCACTCATAGAACTGATTCGTGAGTTCCGCGCCCGTTCCTGAGATGTAGGTCGGATGGCCGCCGGACTCGGGTGATGCCGGGGCGCTGTCCCACAGGCACCAGTAGAACGACGAGAATGGCCAGCAGATCATCACCGCGCCGAGTACGCTGATCAACACGCAGGCCCACATCGGAAGCACGCGACGCATTCAGATCACCTCTCCGCATTCCGGGCAGCGCGGCGCCTGCAACCCCCTCAGAATGTGTCGACACCGGCGGCAGCGTGATTCGGGATCGCCCGGGTCGGCCGGACCGTATCGACGCGTGAAGGCGGCGAACGCGACGATGGCGACAAGGGCGGCGGGCGCGATGGTGGGGATCGTGTGGATCAGCGGGGTCGACCAAAGATACGCCAGCGCCGGCCTTCCGCCCGCCTTCGCCTGAATCCAAGTCTGCATTCTTTCGGTGATGATCGACCGGAGCGAGGACCGCTGCCAGATGCTGCTGGTGGGCGACACTGAAGCGAGGCCGCGGCCGGTGCGGAGCTCAACGCGCCAGTGCCAGCCGGAGTAGAGGGCGTGGAAGAGCAAGGCGAGGGTCAGGGCGAGCAGAATGCGCCGGGAGGCGGGCATTCGACGCCGTGGTCGACTTCCTGGCAGGCTTGGAGCCGGCGTCGAGGCCGAGACGTTGATCATTCGAATCTCGTCTAATTACGAGTTCAACCGTTCACGGAGGCACCCGAGGTATTCGCGGTTCTGCGTGCCAGATCTCCGAATGAGACCAGCGAATCGTCAAACCAGATTTCCATTGGACGCTCCTGACGGCGATTCGAGTCGCGGTAGACCCAACTAAACGCGCCGAGTGTGATCACAAACGGAAATACTAACCACCAGATCAAGAACGAAAGGAGCCCGAGAACCAATGAGGCGATTCCCAGAAATACGCCTCCGGCCATATGAGCGGCGTCGCTTGGGTAGATGGGACGACAGAATCTCAGGACCGAAGGCGCCTGGCGAATAAGTGGGAGAAAGACGTACGGCAGGCTGGTCCGAGCCGCCGCGGAAATTGCGGTGCTGGGTGCAAGCCTGCTGACATCGGCGCCGGCCTCTTGGAGCATGCCGCGGAGCGTCAGAAAAGCACCAGCCTCGGCGCACTCGCGGCCGAAGAACTTCATCGGCATAGAGACCGGAACCGTGGCGTGTGACGAGACCAGCTCGCAGAGGCTCCGCAGAGTCTTGCTGCGGGCCGGCTGGATTGCCGCACGCCATTCCGCGAGGGGAATATCGATCTCAAAGAGCCGGTTCATGCAGCCGGCAATGCCGCGCCAACGCGTCGTGAAATATTCGTTGAGGCCGGCGTCATCCCAATCAGCGATGGTGTTTTCGAAGGCGACCGGAGGGTCCGCCAGGGCGTCGCCATGCTCGACTTGAACTCTTCGAAATTCCGCCAGCACGGCCAACACTTCATCCGGCGTCATGTTACGTCGCTCGACAGGGCGATCCAGGATCGAGCCTTTGCAAGCAGCGGGTGCGGTGTTCATCGTGAACGCTCTTCTCGCGGCCGCCCGGGCCCTGACGGGCCTGGGCTAAACGGAACAGGTCGAACGTCGGGTATGCGGTACTCCGGCGGACTGACCTTTCGTCGGCATCACGCGGTTCGATCACTGATCTCGGCTACGCCCGCGCGGGTGCCGGGTCGTTCGATCAATGATCTGAGCCACGCCCGCGCCGGCGACGCTTGATTCGATCGATGAGCCGGATCAGGCCCGTGCGGGCGCCGCCTTCGCCACCTGTGCGAACGCCTGCTCCAGATCATCAATCAGATCATCCGCATCTTCGATGCCGACGCTCAGCCGCAGCAGCCCGCCGGTGATGCCGCGGGCTTCGCGCTCGGCTGCCGGGATGCTCGCGTGGGTCATCGTGGCTGGGTGGCCGATAAGGCTCTCGACGCCGCCGAGGCTCTCGGCCAGCGCGAACAGGTGCGTCTTGCCGGCGATCTGCCGCGCGGCCGCCTCGCCGCCCGCGATGACGAACGACACCATGCCGCCGAAGCCGCGCATCTGCCGCCGGGCGAGATCATGCTGCGGGTGCGACGCGAGGCCGGGGTAAATCACCTTCTCCACGGCCGCATGCTTCGACAGGAACTCCGCGATGCGCTGGGCGTTTCTGCAATGCGCCTCCATCCGACACGCGAGCGTCTTGACGCCGCGCATGACCAGCCACGAATCAAACGGACCGGGGATGCCGCCGACCGCGTTCTGGTGGTACTTGATCGTCTGGTACATCTTTTCGTCATTCAGCAGCACCGCGCCGCCGACGACGTCGGAATGGCCGCCGACATACTTCGTCGTGCTGTGAACGACGATGTCCGCGCCGAGTTCGATCGGCTGCTGGAGGTAGGGGCTGGCGAAGGTGTTGTCGACCACCGTGATCGCGCCGGCCTTCTTCGCGACGGCCGAGACGGCGGCGATGTCCACGAGGCTCAGCATCGGGTTGGTCGGCGTCTCGACCCAGATCATCTTCGTGTTCGGCCGGATCGCCCGCTTCACGTTTTCGACATCGGTCATATCGACCCACGCGTATTCGATGCCATATCGCTTGAGGACCAGCTCGAAGAGGCGGTAGGTGCCGCCGTAGACATCATCTGCGCAGATAACATGGTCGCCGGGGTTGAGCAGCTTCATGACGCAGTCCGAAGCCGCGGTGCCCGAGGCAAAGGCGAGGCCATGCTCGGCGCCTTCGAGCGAGGCGAGACAGGTCTCGAGCGACTGCCGCGTCGGGTTGCCGGTGCGGGAGTATTCAAACCCCTTGTGACGGCCGATGCCGTCCTGGGTGTAGGTGGAGGTCTGGTAGATGGGGACGATGGTGGCGCCGGTCGTGGGGTCGGCGTCCTGTCCGGCGTGAATGGCGCGGGTGGCGAATTTCATGATGCAGGGGCTCCGGGGGTTAGGGTTTCTTCGATGACCATTCTAGCAGGGGAGAGGGTGGGGGGACAAAGGGGCGATTTGGAGATCTGGCGATCTTGGGATTCGGCGATTTGGCGATTGGGAAATCGGGTGGCGTGCCGAGGCGCAGCTCATGTCGTGGCGTCTGGTGGCATGCCGAACCTCGGCGCCAGGCATGGCGTCTGTTGGCATGCCGAAGCGCAGTGCCCGGCATGGCGAACAGTTCCCGGGGCTCGGTGATTGGGTCTCCGTCGGCTTGCCGTTTGGCGCTGAGCGCTATGGCGAACAGCGAATTGGCAAAAGGTGCCAAGGGACAAAGGGGTGACGGTTGAGTACTCGCGGTTCCTTCGCTGAATCGAATGGCGGACGGTTCGTGTTCCGTCCCGGAGCCCGCCGATTTCGATGAGCGATCCCTGCGATTACAACTCCTTTCACGCCGCACTCTTTTGTCTCGCACTGGGTCTCGCCGCGACTGCGGCGGCGCGACTGGCCGCCGCCCTGGCACCGGGCGGCAGAAACCTGGACGGCAACGGGAAGCGCACTCGCGATTATCGCAGGGTCATGTTCCAGCGGACCCGGCAGTAGATTCCGGGCATACTCGTGGCCCGGAAAATGCAGATGACAGGATCAGATCAAAATGGATCTTGCGGGAATTGGGTGAATTGGAGAGCCTGATGCGGGCTCGGTGCTCCACGGGCCTGTGACATAGGGCGAACTCGGCGATCGAATGCGATCCAATCAAGAGGAGTCAATGATGGCACGGATTCCTGGAGTCGAACGACGCGAGGCGGGACTGTTTGCAAAGTTTGCATACTTTTTGACCAAGCGCCGGCTGGGCCGGGTGGTGACGCCGATCGCCATCGCGGCCCATCATCCCCGACTGCTCAGGGCGACCGCGCACATGGAACTTGGGCAGGAGGCGGCTCAAACCGTTCCGGCGTCGCTTAAGGCGATTGTTCAAGTGAAGACCGCGATCATGATCGGGTGCCCATTCTGAATTGACATCGGGTCTGCCGTGGGCAGACAGAACGGTCTGACGGACGCCAAGCTGAAGGCACTTGCGGACTTTGAGAAGAATCCTGCGCTGACGGATGACGAGCGGCTGGTTCTGCATTACGCGGTTGGCATGACGAAGACGCCGGTCGATGTTTCGGACAGCCTTTTTGATCTGTTGGGGCAGCGATTCAGCCCGCCGCAACTGGTGGAGCTGACGTCGTGCATCGCCTGGGAAAACTATCGGGCCCGGTTCGACCACGCGTTCGGTGTGGAATCTGAGGGATTCTCCGAGGGAAGTTACTGTCCCTTGCCGGGCCGGGGGCTTCAACGCGACTGACTCAGGCCGGCGCCCGTTCGGCCAGGATCTTTCCGGCGGCGGCAAGTGCCAGAGTTACGGCATCTCCGTCGGCCTGGACCGTGATCGATTGCGCCGCGCCGTCCACCGCGAGAACTTTCACGCGGGCGCCGGGCTTGAGGCCGTGCTTCGCGACGAACAGCAGAAACGGCTCGTCCTGATCGGCGATGCGGGCGATGCGCACGTTTGCGCCGGCGCCGCAATCCGAGAGCGGCTTGCCGCGCGGCTCGCGGACGCAGCCGTCGGCGTCGGGAATCGGGTCACCGTGCGGGTCGACGGAGGGGTGGCCAAGCAGTGCGTCCAGCGCTTCGAGCACAACGGGTGAAATCGCGTGCTCCAGGCGCTCGGCCTCGGCGTGGACGATCGACCAGTCGAGACGCAGCACTTCAACGAGAAACGTCTCGACGACGCGGTGGCGGCGGAGAATATCGACGGCCGCACGGGTGCCCTTCGCGGTCAGCGTGACGCCGCCAAATCGCTCGTATTTCGCCAGCTTGGCTTGTGCGAGTTTCTTGACCATGGTCGTGGCGGTGCCCGTGGTGACGCCGACGATGGTGCCGAGCCGGGTCATGCCGGCCTCGCCGGTGGGGGACTCGCGGCAGAGCTGATAGATCGCCTTCAAATAGTTTTCGACGGTTTCAGTCGCCACGGTTCTCTCCGTAATCTCTCATCATGATGACGTTTTAGAGCCCGGCTGACCAGCTTTCGGTGCTGGGGTGCCGCAGAGTTTGCCGGCTGTCGGCCGGGGATTTTTTCCCGGCCAACTCTTGACTTTGTAAACTATAACCTTCATAGTTTGATTAGTCAAACTTTTTGCGGCCGAACTCCCCGAAGGCGGCGGCTGCCGGAGATGGCGCGTGACGAATCGAGATCAGCCGGGCGAATGGGTCCGAATTGCATGTGCGCTGGTCATTTTCGCCGGTTGTTCGCCGGCGCTTGCCCAGAGCGGCGACGCGTCGACGTCGGCGCCCGCCGAAGCCGACGAGTCGGATGCGACGAAGGAGAATGGCGAGGATGCCGAGACTTCGACGCAGGCGGACGACTGGTGGACGCCGGCCAAGCTCGACGGGCCGCTCGTCACCGATCGACCGGACTTTACCGAGTGCGCCGTCACGGTTCCGCGGGGGCATCTGCAACTCGAAGCCGGCTATACCTATTCCTATGACCGCGAGCATCATGTGACCAACCGCACGCACACCGCGCCCGAGTTGCTGCTGCGCGTCGGTCTGATTGACGACGTCGAACTTCGCATCGGATGGGCGGGGTATTCCTGGGTGAACCAGCGGACGCCGGGTGAAACGCAGGCCGGCCGTCCGGTGATGCTGGAGGACTGGTCGCAGGGCGGGGCGGATCAGTACATCGGCGTGAAATGGAAACTCTTCGATGAAGAGGGTCTTCGGCCGGACTTCGCGATCATTCCCGGCATGTTTGTTCCAACCGGCGGCAACGGTTTTTCGTCGGGCGATGTGGATCCGGAGATCAAGCTGGCGTGGGGCTACACGCTCACCGATCGACTCGGACTGGCGGGCAATCTGAATTTCGCCACGCCGACCGAGGACGGCCATCGGTTCTTTCAAACCGGCGCGTCAGTCTCGCTCGCCTACGCGCTGACCGACACCGTCGGGGCGTTCGCGGAGTACTTCGGCATTTACCCGAATGCCAGCGGCACCGACTGCGCCCACACGATGAACGGCGGCCTGACCTGGCAACTGACGCCCAACTTTCAACTCGACTGGCGCGCGGGCGTCGGTTTGAACGAAGAAGCCGACGACTTTTTCACGGGCGACGGGTTTTCGATTCGATACTAAGAGAATGACCGC
>CALLKH010000379.1 GCA_938008425.1 uncultured Planctomycetaceae bacterium
GGCTCGTACTCGAGTGTCACCACATTGCCACCCATCGGCTGGACGGCCCTAGCGAGCCAGATCGTGCTGTAGCCGCCGAGCGTGCCGATTTCGAGAATCGACTTCGCGCCGGACATGCGGGCGAGCAGATTCAGCAGCTTGCCCTGGCTCTGGGTGACAGCAATCTGCGGCAGGCCGGCCGCGTCGCTCGCTTCGAGGGCGGCGTCGAGCACGGCGTCGGGCGGGATGAACAGTCCGTTGATGTATCGGTCCACGTCGGACCAGAGCTGCTGGGTCATGATTTCACCTCGCGTCGCCGCAGTCGGCATCCATTTCCGTCACAAGGAACAGTGATCTACGACGCCTGATACGCCTCCTTCAGCCAGCCGATGAGTTCGGCGTTGACCTCCTTCGCCGATTCCACGCGCACGCGATGCGTCACCATGGAGTTAAAGCTGCCCGAGGCCTCGAGCCGTCCGTCCGGCTTGCGGCCTTTGAGCTGGATGCCGACGTCGAGCCGCGTGGCGGTCGAAGGCTGGACGAGCCCGAACTGCTTGTTGCGGCGGAGGCTGACGTAGGTTTTCTTGGGCGAGATCTCGACGTCGCCGCCGAACTTCTTCACGGCCGCGATGAGAGCGTCGTAGATCGGCCGCAGCGCCGCCTTCGCACCGGCGTACTGGGCCTCGACGAGATCCCCCTCGGCGACGGGTCCGCCCGAGGCCGCCTGAAGGTGCATTTGTGCCACGAGGTTGGCGTAGCCGTGGCCCATCTCGTGGTCGGCCTTGAGCATCTTGACGATCTCGCCGTGTTTGGCGAGCCTTGAGGTCTTGACGATCTTGAGCCATTGCTCGAGCGTCTTGCCGGTCTTCTCCTTGAGATTCTGGATCATCGCGGCGGTCATTTCTTCGGGGGACTTGGCCATGGAACGGGCTCCTGAGGGTCCGGCTTGAATCCTTCAACTCCGAGCGGTTGATTCTGGCCGATCGGGTGCGATCTGGAAAGCCGGGACTAAAGGATCCCGCGGAGATAATTTTCAGATCGGCGGGGGCCTTCTGTATCACAGGGCGCACCCGTGTCCGCGTCTGCGATTTCGCTCGGATTTCGCACTTTTTTCACGATGGGAAATAATGGATGGAGACACCACAATACCCTTTCGGCCGGTGAATGTGAGATGGGATCGAGAGCGCCACTGCGCGGAAAGGCGAGGCTTGATGGAGATGGGACTGGCATCGGTTGAGGGCGTGTTGAATGCGTTTCCCTGGTGGGCGTGGATCGCGATTGTGGCCGTTGTCGGGGAGACCGTCCGGCAGGTCGTCAAGATGAACCACAAGCATCGCGAGCGGATCGAAATGATCCGGCAGGGCATGGACCCGCGCGACCACGACCGGGGGTAGGACGCGGCGCGCAATGTGACGGGTGCGTACTCCGACGAGGCCTGTCTCGCGTTCACCCTGACCCTGGCGGGTCTGGGCTAAGCGGGGTGGGCGCCTCGTGCGAACTTCGTGAAGCACGCCGCGGATCGCGACGTGATCTGGATTGGCCCAAAAGTAACTTAAATCGCAATTGAGGCGACCGCGGCGGCTTATTCCGGCGACACGCGGCCGTTCTGGATCTTCTGTCGCTTCGGCGTGTCCGGTGGTGACCGGTGGCCGGCGTTGAGCGGCCGGCCGTCGCCGCCGAAGATGACGATCGTCTGATTTTTCTCCTCGATGAATGTGAGTCGTTCGCCGAAACGGCGATTGCCGCGGGCGATGGGCGGTCGGTCGTCGGGAGCGGCTTCACCTCGCGCATTGCCATGGGCTCGCGTGTTCTCGCGGGCCGTCTTCAGTTCCGATTCACTCAGCGGCGGCAGCGTCAGATCGTCGAACGAGAGCGGATCGTCCCGGGCGGCGATGCGGGCGCGTGCCCAGCGGCTGGCATCGTCGTCGGATCGCCAGGTCCATTGCCATCGCGAGAAGAAGGCATAATCCTTCGGGTTCTTGACGGCCTCGCCGATGTGCGGATGGGCGCCGCCGTGACCGAGCAGGCGAAGCGGCAACACATAGACGAGGTCAAATCGCCGGCGGGCTTCGTCGGGCAGGTGTTCGCGAATCTCCCAGCCGACCGCCACAAACGCCGGGTGCGAGGTCATGCCCCAGTACCAGATGTCCGTCCCGCCGAAGTTGAAGAGGCCGTGTTCGTCGGCCGCCTCCATGAGCAATCGCGGCAGGCTCCAGTATTCGTAGTTGGTCGACTCGGGCTTGCCGTAGCCGTGGAGCGCTCCGTGAAGGGCGTCGTCGTAGCGGCCCAGCGCCCGCAGCAGCCAGTAGTGAAGCCACTGCGTGTTGCCGATGCTGGTGCCGAAGAGCGTCTGGTTCGGGGACTCGATTTCGACGAGGGCCCGCTCAAAGACCGGGCGAAGCGGGACGCGGGCATCCTGCGTGAGCGAGGCGATGCGGCAGAGATCGAGCAGCGGGAACTTCTGGTTGTGCCGGTCGAGCCCCATCGGCCAGCCGGCGGCGATTCGCCGACAGAGGCTCAGCCGCACGGCGCGATACGCCGTGTCGCCGGTGAGACACTCCAGTTCGGCGATACCCAGCGCCGCCTGCACGAGGCGTTTCGCGTCGGCGCTCTTATCAACAAAGATGCGTTTGAGGTTTCTGTCGATCCACAGCCGCCGCTGGGCGATAACGGCCGGCGCGCCGGGATGCCGCCGGGCGGTTTCGATCTGGGAGAGCGTGTAGACGCCGACGGGCGGGCCGGCGGAGGAGGAGAAGTCGAGGACGAGGTTCGAGGCGGTAACGGAAGATGTTGAATCCTTGGCGCCGTCCTGTGCGGCGCGGGCGTCGAGGGCATTCGCGGCGTCATCTGTCGTCGCAGCAATAGCGCACGCAATGTGCAGGGCGACGAGTAGTGGCAGGACGATTGGAACGCGGCTTCTCATGTACGCCAGCATACTGCGAATTCCAGGTCATGCCACGAGCGGCGACCGGCGGGACGCTGAAACGAGGTGGCGTGGGGAGCCCGCGGCTGCGATGGCTAGCGAACGAGTTGCGGCGGATTTGTCATTCGATGATTCTTGAGAACGTTGAATCTGCAATCTGACGATTTATTGTACCGCCCGGTGACCATCGGGCTTTGTTTCGAATCGCCGCAGTTCACAGCCCGCTGCAGGGCGAATCGATCCAACCTGCCGAGAGGCTTGTCGCCGCGTGCGGCCTGAATCATCTCCGAGCCACTGCAGCCGCTGAGGCCTGTGCCGATCTAACTTGTCGTCGGCAAACTCGCGGCCTTCCAGGCCGTCATTCCGCCCAACACGTTGGACACATCGTTGTACCCGGTGCTCTTGAGAACGGACGCGGCGATCGAACCGCGATAGCCCGTCCCGCAGATCACCGCGATCGGCCGATCCCTTGGCACCTCCTCGAAGCGCTCCCTGAGCCGGCCGGCGTGGATATTGACGGCGCCGTCGATATGCCCGGAGCGCCACTCCGATTCAGTCCGAACATCGAGCACGAAGGGCTGCGGCCGCTGTCCATCGAATTGCGAATTCAACTCATGCACCGAGAGGCTTCCGAGCCGGGACAGCTCAAACCCCTGGTTTTCCCATGCGTCCATTCCGTCATCGAGATAGCCTTCGATCCGGTCGAGCCCGACGCGGATGAGATGCGTGACCACTTCCGGCATATCTGACGGACTGCCGGGGACGATCAAGAGAGGCTTGTCGTAGGGGAGCACCCAGCCCGCCCACGAAGGCAGGTTCTGCCCGAGGGGAACACTGATCGAGCCCGGGACGTGCGCTGTCGCAAAGGCCTCCTTGGGCCGTACGTCGACAACCACACAGTCGGCGCACACCTTGTCGTGCAACTGCCCCGCTGAGAGTCTCCGTCGGCCGGGCATGTCATTCCCGAGGATGGCGGGCCCCGCTGAATTCACTTTCTTCATCACCTTGAAGTAGGGCGGGGCGAGGGGCATGTCTCTCAGCAGGGTTTCAATCCACTCCGTCTCCGGAGCGCGCCGCAGCGCCGGGTTGAACTTCCGCTCAAAACCGAGGGTTGATGACCGTCGGGAGCCGATCGCCTTGCCGCACAGCGATCCGGCGCCGTGTGCCGGGAAGATCTCCGTGAAGTCCGGCATTCCGTTCAGCTTTTCAAACACGCTGGTGTAGAGCTGGTGGGCAAGCGCCTTCTGCTCCTCCGGCCCCAGGAGGTCCGGCCGCCCGACGTCGCCGACAAACAGAAAGTCGCCGGTGAACAGCAGCCAGGGCACGTCGTTACTGCGCGTGGTGTCATAGAGCGCCCAGGTGATGTGCTCCGGCGTGTGGCCGGGTGTGTGGACCGCCTTGAGTCGAATGCCGCCAAGCGTCAGTTCGTCGCCATCTTTGACGACCTCGTCTGCATACGGCGGCGTCCATTGCCTGCCGCCCAGGCCGGACACGACGACCCTGGGCGTTTCGTTCAGGCGAGCTTTCAGTTCGGCGGCGCCGCTGACGAAATCCGC
>CALLKH010000380.1 GCA_938008425.1 uncultured Planctomycetaceae bacterium
GCTCGTCGACGGCGATCATCTGACCCGGCTGACCAAGCTGTGTCGGACGATTAACTCAAGCAGCGGCGCGACGCTTCAGACGCTTCAATCGAAGCTGAAGACTTCGCGGCGCACCGTGTTTCGTGACCTGAGCGCACTTCAGACCCTGGGTATTGACGTTTCTTCCACGTCCAACGGCTACAAAATCAAGCAGAGTGGCGCGGCGTGCAAGAAGCTGATCCAGGACTACTACACCAAGGAGCTTTCCAAGCTTCTGAACTCCAGCCTGAAGTAACGCCCGGGTTCCCACAAGCGTTTGCCGCCTGTTCCGGCACACCGCCGGACTCGAATGTGCCGGATGAACCGGGCGTTCCAGGGCGGCCATCGAGCACGTAGCCGTCGGTTCGGCATCGCCGGGCCGGCGGCTACATGACTTCCACGAACTTGCGAATGGAGGCGACGAGGTCATCCGCTGACCTCGGCTTCGAAAGATCAAACGGCAGAAACGTGCCGTGATTGTGATTGCTCGCAAGAATAATCATGCGACCGAAGCAACGGGTGAATCCCATCTCCTGGGGTTGGTGGCCGACGATGAAGGTGTCGACGTCCAGTTCAGCGGCCAGCGCGTCAATCTGTTCCTGAGTATGCCGGCGCCCCCACACCAGGCTGAACAGGGTGCGATTGCTCTGATGGTCGTGTGAGGTGAGCTCGCGTTTGAAGAGGCCCAGGTCGAACTCGTCCATGTCATGTGCATTCGGGAGCGAGTGAGACATCCAGACCCGGTTCGGTGTTCGAACCGCGATTGGAAATGAACCGATGAACTCGTTTATCGCCGAGAGTACGTCGGCGTAGCGGCTCTTGCCGTAGGCCTCTTCGACCGCGATGTTGAATTCCTCGATGACGACCCGGCCGTTCTTTGCGATGAGATAACCCGTCAGCTGCGCCAGTTCGTGGTTGGATTGAAGAAAGTGAACCTGATCGGGAAAGTCGCGCTTATAGGCGGCGGCCTTGAGGAGCAGGTCGTGGGAGTTGTCCACGTCGGATCGCGCGACCAGGTCGGTGTGAACCATCTCATGCAGGATCACATGTCGCGCCGGCGTTCGATCTAGCATCGCGAACCGCTGAAGCTTATCGAAGTTTTTCTCGTGGCCGTGCAGATCGCCGGTCATCACGACCTGGCCGTAGGCCGGCAGGTGGATGGTCGAACCCTTGAGGAATGGATCTTCCCGATTGAGGCGCGCGGCGTCTCGAAAGACCCGGATGGCGTCATCCGCGTTGTGGTGGTTGGTCTTTCCGGCGTCGGGCATTGCTTCCCTCCAGGGACAAGTATGATGACGGCTGAGAGCTTACTCTGCGGCCGTTCGCTGCATCCTCAAGTCGCCTCACCACTGTCCGCCAGGCCGATGGCCTGATCGCGGCGAAGCACTTCGATTCCGAATTCCAGCCGTCGAATCACGTCCTTCATGTCGCGCGGCCGATTCTTGCGATCGAACTCGCAGCAGTCCATGACGAGCTTTGAGAATACCGGCGGGACTTCAGGGTTCAACTCATGCGGCGTCGGCGCGCTGATCGGGCCGCCCACCTCCAGTTTTCCCGAGGTTTTCGACAGCACTGTGGGAAGCGGTCGGCCGGTCAGCGCCCAGTAGAATGTCGCGCCGAAGTTATAGACGTCCGTCTGTGTCGATAGCGGCTGCCGTTCGACCTGCTCGGGTGCGATATAGTCCGGCGTCCCCTGGATTCGGTGCTTTCGAAAACCGATCGGGCAGCACTGGCCGAAGTCGATGATCCGCACGGAGCCGTCGTAAGCGATCAGGATGTTGTTCGGCTTGATGTCGGCGTGGAGAAAGCCGACCTCGTGCATCGCCAGGAGTCCCTGTGCGACTTTGCAGAAGAGGTCGACAACCTTCGGAACCTGGGTCGGCCGGGCCTTGTCGAGGCTGACGCCATCAACGTACTCCATCACGACCTGGACCTCGGCGAGCTTCAAGAGCCGCTTGATGCGTTTGAGTTCGTAGATTCGTCGCAGGTAGGGATGGGTGACGCGGCTGGAGACTTCCCATTCGTTGATGGCCTGGTCGAGAAAACGAGAATCTTCGCCGGCATCACGGATCACGCGCTTGAGCGCGAAGACCTCTCCGGTTTCGGGTCGAATGACGCGATAGACCTGGGAACGTGCGCCGTCGCCAAGCTTTGCGAGAACATTGAATCCGGATACGACGTCCGCCACGGGGCCTCGACCACGTTTGGTGCGCTACGCACGGTTCGGAATGTTGGAATGATCGGAGTCATTCAGAGCATTCAAAATTCGCCGGGATCAATCTTATGAATCGGCTTCTGGAGGGTCAAGACAGGGCCCCATCGCAGGGTGAAGCGAATCGACGACCAGCCCGGGTTATCTCGATTCGGGGCGTTGGAAGCGCTTTTCTTCCTTCATACAACCGAGGTCACGGAGTCCGTGTAGGAACCGATGTGACGAGAGCTGACCCGAATCGTCGGCGTGTCGATCGATCTCGCAGGACAGGGAGCCCCCTCGAATTAAAAGGTCGACGCTTTCGGAGTTCAGGGGCGCTTGACATGCGAAGCGCGCGGCCATGCTCTCTGAATCTCAGCTGCGAACCATCGGCATGTGTTGCCGCATCGGTGGGACCATTCCGACATGTCGGACCGGCGCGACGGCTCCCAATCTCGGCATCGCCTCGGTCGCGGGTGATTTCAGTCGATATCAGTCCCGTCCCGGCCGTGATTATCAGACGCTGTGTCACGTCTGATAACGCCTGAACGAAGGCGGCAATTGGTAACCCGAGCCTTATTCGCGCAGGCGGAGGGGTCGATATTGGACTGAGGGGTTGTCGACCCTGCGGGCCGGCGATCGACCTCAATCCTCGCGGACACGAGACGGTTTCATCCGACGAGCGAAGCTCAGGCATGGGAGGTTGTGATGTTGATTCAACGCAAGGCGTGGGTGTGTGCGATCGTGAGTTCGACGCTGGTCGGCGCGGTGACACAGTCGGCCCGCGCGGGCTTTGGCGATTTGCCGCAGACGATCTTTCGAAATCTGAACTACGCGCTCAGCCCCGGGTTCAGCTCCTCGCCGCAGGGCGGACCGCTCTTCAACTTCGATTCGTTTTCTCAGCGAGTCGAGTACGATCGGGTGGCCGACGGCTACTCATACGAATTCTACCGCTTCTTCGGCCCCGATTCGTTCGGTGAGCCGAACAACCTGAATCTCGGGGCATTCCAGTTGCAGCTCGGCCCGGATCCGGCGCTGGGCCAGTCGCAGTTCACCGGCATTCACGGCCGCGCCGGCTTCGCGACCCGGCTCATCCCCGAGTTCAATTTCGTCGCCGAGACCGGCCAGCGATCGTTCAACCAGTTCAGCGGCATTGCGACGTTTAACAACGAGCCGCTCGCCTATACCGCGCGGGTCAACACCGGCGTCCAGGACATGGTCTGGGACGGCAACATTCAGCTTGCCTCGTCGGGAAGAATCAACGCGCTGGGCTTCTATGATTTCGACATGCGGATCATCAACGTCGGAAGCTTCACCGCTGACGGCGTGCTGCTGAAGGATGAACAGGTCACCGACTTCGACACGGGCCAGATCAATCTCTCCGGCCACATCATGATGGACGCGCTCGCGTCGCTGCTTCAATCCAACGGCAATTCGCTCTCGGCGGCGCCGCCGGCGATTTTCTCGGCCGCGGCCCAGAAGGAGCGAACCGCGGACGAACTGATGGAAGCCCTTCAGGTCGGTGAGCGACTGACGGATGAAGAACTCCAGTTCATGATGGAGCAGATGTTCGTCAAGGCGTTTCTCTCCGACCCGCTCGGCTTCATCATGAACGGTCCGCCGACGAGTCTTCCGGGATTCGACGGCGTACAGCTTGATCTGAGTCCGACCGCCTCGTCTACCGGCTTTCGTCCGGAAAGAGCGACAAGCCAGGTTCCCGAGCCGGGAACACTGGTACTTTTTGTTCTCACCTCCGGGGCGATCTTGCTTCTTCGCAATCGCCGGGTGCGCGCGGTGGATGGAAAGATCATCTAGCGCTCCGATGCATCAATCGCGATTCAGTCGCGTGACAGCGTAAAATCATCGGCGGCCCGGCGCGAGATCGCTCCGGGCCGCCGGTATGTTGTCGCAGACCGTTGCGAGCGGTTTCCGTGGAATTGGCGGGGTGGTGCGAATACACTTAGAGTGGTCGTCGCTGCAATCGACCGCGGGCGATCGGCGGTCGCGAGCGACGGGTATTGAGTTTACGCAGTCCGATCTGATGGACGTTGCCCCGCCTGTTGCGGTTCAGATCGGGGGAAAACACGCTCATGGATATCAACGCCATTCGCGCGGAAATGCCGGTCACCCATCAGTATAACTTCATGAATCACGCCGCGGTTGCGCCGCTGTCCGGCGTCGCCGCGGCCGCCATGCGACGCTATGTCGATGAAGCGCAGGTTCATTCACACACGCGCGGCGGCCTCTATCCCGAGATCAAGCGCTGTCGGCAGCTCTGCGCCAAACTTCTGAACTGCCACTCGGAAGAACTGACCTTCATCGGCAATACCAGCAACGGCATCTCGCTCGTCGCGAACGGCCTTCAGTTTTCGCGCGGCGACAACATCGTCACGACCGGCGTTGAGTTTCCAGCCAACATCTATCCGTGGATGAATCTCCGCTCCCAGGGCGTATTGCTCAAGATGGTGCCCGAGGACAAGGGGCGCATTCCAATCGAGCGGCTCATCGAACTCATCGACGATCGAACGCGCGTGGTGACGGTATCCTCCGTTCAATTCGGCAGCGGCTTTCGCACCGATCTCGCGAAGCTCGGCGCGGCCTGCCAGGAGCGCGGCGTCCTGTTCTTCGTCGATGCCATCCAGTCGCTCGGCGTCCATCCGGTCGACGTTCGCGCGATGAAGATCGACTTCCTCTCCGCCGACGGCCACAAGTGGCTTCTCGGCCCGGAAGGCGCCGGCATTTTCTACTGCCGCCATGAACTGCTCGGGCTTCTGCGGCCGACCACGCTCGGCTGGCTCAGCGTGAAGCAGCCGATGAAGTTCGGCCACTACGAAATGGATCTTCGCGACGACGCCCGCCGGTTCGACGGCGGCAGTTACAACATCGCGGGCGTCTGGGGGCTCGGCGCATCGATCGAGTGGATGCTGAAGATCGGCATCGACAAGATCTGGGATCGTGTCCGAATGCTCACCGATCGCCTGGTTCGCGGCGTGCGTGAGAAGGGGTATCGCGTCGTCAGTTCGCGCGAGCCCGGCGAGGAGAGCGGCATCGTCGCCTTCGTGTCGGATCAGCACGATCACACGCGCATCGTCAATCACCTGCTTCAGGAATATCGCACCGTCGTGGCGTCTCGGCTGGGCCGGCTGCGCGTCAGTCCGCACTTCTACAACACCGAAGAGGAGATCGATCAATTGATCGAGCACCTGCCGGGGCATTAGTCGATCGCTTCCGGGCCCGGCGGCCTTCGGCGTTTCTCGGCACCGGTCGTCCATGGTGATGTCCGCATGGATCTCTCGACGTTCTGGTATCTCCTGTGGGGCCTCAACTACCTCGCCGTCATTCTGGCCGTCGAGAACATCCTGAGAACCCGCCGCGAGCCGCGCGGCATGCTGGCATGGACGCTTTCCCTGACGCTCATGCCGTTTCTCGGGCCCATTCTTTACATGCTCATCGGCCCTGTGCCCATTCAGCGAAAAGTCCGCCGGCGGCGAAAGCGGCGCCGTGTCATCGAGCCGTCGCTCGCGGAGCAGACGGCCGTGCTGGCGGAGCGCTATGACGCCCGCGGGCTCGACGGTTTCGACGAATCCACCCGCGCGCTGATGCGGTTGGCCACCGAGGTGAGTGACGCCACTGTCACCAGCGACAACAGCATCCTTGTGCATCACGACGCCGAGCGGGCGTTTCTGAACCTCGCACTCGGCATCGAGGCGGCCCAGCACCATGTTCATCTTGAGTATTACATCTTCGCCGACGATGAAACCGGCCGGGCGATGCGCGATCTGCTGATCAAGAAGGCGAAGCAGGGCGTCGAAGTGCGGCTTCTTCTCGACGCCGTCGGCTGCTGGCGGCTGCGGCGACAGTTCGTTCGCGAGATGAGAAATGCAGGCGTCGAGGTGGCGTTCTTCCTCCCCTGGGGACTGACGACGCGGCGGCTCCAGCTCAGTTGCCGCAACCACCGAAAGCTCACCATCGTCGACGGCAGGCAGGTCTTCAGCGGCAGCAAGAACATCGCCGACGAGTATCTCGGTCGCAAGAAGAAGTACGGTCCGTGGCGCGATACGTACCTTCAAATGGAGGGGCCGTGCGTCACCCAGTTCCAGGAGGTCTTCGTCGAAGACTGGCACTTCGCAACCGATCGGAAGCTCACCTCGGACAAGTATTTCCCGCCGCCCGTTCGAAAGGGCGATCAGGTCGTGCAGGTCGTGCGCAGCGGCCCCGACGGCCGGGCGGATGTCATGCACCTGATGCTCAACGCGGCGGTGTCGGATGCGGACAAGTCGATTTCGATCGTGACGCCGTACTTCGTGCCGGACCGTGCCATGATGCTGGCTCTCACCGCGGCCGCTTATCGCGGACTCTCGGTGAAGCTGCTCCTGCCGTCCAAGTCGGACAACTGGCTGGTGCTCTGGGCCGGGCGAACCTTCTATGACGACCTGCTCGACGCCGGTGTGGAGATCTATGAATACGACGGTGGCATGGTGCACTCCAAGGTCGTCGTCGTCGACCAGCGCTGGTCGATGGTCGGATCCGCCAACATGGACGTGCGCAGCTTTCAATTGAATTTCGAACTGACAAGCATTCTGTACGACAAGGACGTCTCCGCCTATCTGCACGCCGACTGCGACAACCTCTGCAAGAAGGCGCAGCGCATTTCCATCGACCACGTCAGAAACTGGGGCTATCCGCAGACCCTCGCCGCGGGCCTGGCGCGAATGGCGACGCCGATCCTCTAGAGCGGCGTCACGGTGTTGACGCTGCCCTCGTCAGTTGCCATTGACGCCGGATTTCCCCGAAATTCAGCCATTTTTTGTTTGACGCATCTCTAATGTGTTGTACACTTCTCTACAGTTGAATTTGCGGGCCTTCTATTTGTTAAGAGGTGATCGATGCAGTACCCAACATCTGATGAAAGTTACAGTTCCAGCGCTGCGTAGCGATCACACCCTCCTCATTGCTCCTCCTATGACATTGGATGGACGGCGGGTGTGACCCGGTCGTCCGCTTCACTTCCCGGCGGGAGCCGATCCGACCGTTTGCGCGAATTGCCGGATTCATTGATGTGCCGCGCACCCCGCGCGGCCTGACGAAGACGATTCCGCGCGCCGACCTGGCGAACACATTCGACGCGAACGCGTCGACGCCGCCCGATCCGCGCGCGAAGACAGGTGATTTATGGACACTGCGATTCTGGCCCGGCATTTTGAGCGAATGGGCGCCCGCGTGCGAACCACAAACGGCGCACTGCGCGTCAACATCGTTCGCGATCGCCGGGGAGAGATTTTTGAGATCCAGCACGATCCCAAGGACACGGCTGTAGAAGTGATCGACGTGCGACCCAAGATGCGGCATTTGCTGCTCATGAGCCGACCGGCCGACGGGGGCCGCAAGGACAAGTTCCTGTGCGGCCACGACGAACGGGCATGGTTCGTGGCGGCGGTGCCCGAGGTCCACGGAGCTTCGAACGTCGTCACGGCCATGCAGGCGCTGAAGCCGCGCGACGTCCGGTGGATTGAAGACAAGCTCGAGGTCAAGCCGAAGGATCGACTGCGCCGGCGCAACGCGGCGTTTGTTCGGCAGGGCGAATGGTTTTTTGTTCCCGCGCCCGAATTGGCGGGACGAAAGATCGGCGGGCTGCGGAACGAGCCGATTCGGCGGGGTGCGGGCAAGCCGCACTTCGTCGAGGAGCTGTTTCGCGTGAACGGCGAGCTGGTGTACGTCTGCGACGCCTATCCCAATGGCGTGAGCGAACTCCGATATCGGCGACTACTCGCCAGCTCGAAGAAGGCTCGCGCCTACAACTGGCGACCCATGCAGCGGGACGCCACGGTGTATGCCCGCGGTGCGGTACGGCACCCTGATCATGCGATGATCTACCTGCCCGACTGGCACCGGGTCTTCATGAACACGGAATCGAGCGCGGCCGGCATGCGGCAGCTCGCGTTCCTCGACTGAAGAGGATGAACGAGGAGCAGCCCGGCGGGATGACATGTTCCGTCGGGCTCTCCGCATTTATTCGCCCATTCCTTCCGATGACGCGGGTTTCGCGCTCCTGGCTCCTCCTTCAACGTTGCGACGCGTGCTGAATCGCGTTTCAATACACGCGGTTCCGGATCGAAAGCGTCCCTGCAACTCGGGAGGACATTTCATCATGACGCAAACCGAAAAAGCCCAGCCGGCG
>CALLKH010000381.1 GCA_938008425.1 uncultured Planctomycetaceae bacterium
TACCGAGGCACGCATCAATAGAACCATCTTCCTTTACGATCGAGATGTGGGCCTATCTGGACGGGGCGCAGACTCGAAACACCCGACTTGTTAGAAAGGTCTTCAACAAGGGCCTGGCTTTCGCGGCCGATTCGGACCAGGACGCGCGAATGCAATTGCGCATCCTGAACAATGGAACCGTTGCCGTGAAGGACACTGTTCCGCACACGGTCTATGTCGGGGCGTGGCATCATTTCGCCGCGACCTATTCGGCAACTGAAGCCAAACTCTACGTTGACGGTGTGCTGAAGGCAACGTTGAACCATACGGCGGGTCTTGCTGTGTGGGACACCCAGCCGATGTACTTCGCGGCGGGATTCCCAACAACGGATCCGAGTGAACATTTCAAGGGCCGGCTCGACGACATTCGATTCTGGAACTATGTTCGATCGCAGGAAGAGATCGCTGCGAATATGAACAGGCATATTCTGACGACAGTGCCCGGCCTCGTCGGCCACTGGCGGTTCAATGAGGGAACGGGGCAGGTGGTCAGCGATTCATCCGGGTTCGGCAACCACGGTACGCGGGGTTCGAACAGCCTGCCCGCGGGGGATGCGAGCGACGGGGTTTGGATCACGCCGCTGGGAGCGACGCCCTCGCCCGCCGACTGCAACGGCAATGCGATTCCGGATAGCTGCGACTTTGCCGCCGGCACCAGCAGCGACTGCAACAACAATGGCATCCCGGATGAGTGCGAGTCGGACTGCAACGGAAACGGTGTGGCCGACGGCTGCGACATCGCCGCGGGTACGGTGCAGGACTGCAATCAGAACGGCATCCCCGACGCCTGCGACATCGCGCGCGGAACATCCATCGACGCGAACAGCAACGGCGTGCCCGACAGTTGCGAGCCGGATATTCGAATCGTACCCGTCGTGACGCTGGTGAACCCGGCGGCGACGAGCGAGATTCGGGGGGCCGAACCGGCGTCGGCCGCGGCGGTCACGCGCGGCGGGTTCTACTACGTCGAAGTCTGGGCCAGCGATCTTGGCAGCACCAACACCGGCATTTCCGGCCTCTATGTCGACATGAATTTCTGCACCCAGTCGATCGCCCAGGAAGTCCAGCACGGTACGATCTACACCGTATTCCCCGGCGGCACCATTCTGACGGGCAAGGTGGACGAGTTCGGCGGTTCGGCGCTGCCCGGCGGGGCGGGCGTTGCGCCGCAGTGGGTGCGCATCGGCTGGGTCAAGATGCTGGCCGGTCTCGATGTGCCGACGTGCAGCATCACGCTCACGCAGGGCGCCGGCGGCGTGGCGGCGCTGGGTCGCGGGCTCATTCCCGATTCCCTGGTCTCGCGCGGATCGACGACGATCCAGATCGTGGAGCCCGCTCGAACCTATGACCTCGATGGCAGCACGCTGATCAACGTGGGCGATCTGTCTCTCTTCGCAACCTCGTGGCAGCAGCCGGTCCCGCCCGGTGCGGAAGCGCATGACTTTGACTGCAATGAATTCGTCGGCGTCAGCGATCTCAGCTGGTTCGCCACGGGCTGGCTCAAGAACGTCGATGATCCGACCATTCTCTATCCGCCGTGCGTGGACGGCGGCGGCGGGCGCGGTGGAGAGGCCGGGGCGCCGGATGTTCGGTTCAAGTTGGTCGTCAGATCGTCAACTTCCGGAACGGATACGGTTCTGACGACGCCGGCTTCGTTGACGTCGATCAGCGCGGGCCAGCAGTTTTTCGTCGAAGTCTGGGCCAGCGATGTCGGCGATGTCAACACCGGTTTGACCTCCGCCTATCTCAACTTGGCGTTCCCGCCCGAGGCGGCCGTGGTGAGCGTCAACCATCATGGCGTGTTCAATGTCTTCCCCTCGGCACAGACCGCCGCCGGCACGATCAGCAATCTCGGCGGGTCCACCCTGAACCCGGACACCGCCTCTGAGCCGCTCTGGGTTCGCGTCGCCAGCGTTCGAATGCTCGCCACAGCGTCGCGCCCCGTGTTTGTGTTCGATCTCTCGCCGAGTTCGATCGGCGTCGCTGCCTACGGCCGGGGCGAGGTGCCGTGGAGCGGAATCGAGCTGCCGCGTCTGCCGATCGGCACGCCGCAGCTCGGCGATCTCGACGGCGACGGCGATGTGGATGAAGCTGACGTCGCGCTCTTCGTGCCGGTCCTGCTCGGTGAAGACACCGAGCCGGGGCGATTGGCGCGCTCCGACGTGAATCAGGATGCGTCGGTCAACGGGGCCGACGTGCAGGGATTCGTGGAGCTGTTCCTGCAGCCGAACTGAGCGTGGTAGCGTTTTCCTGCTTACGGCCCGTTCGCATTCAAACGATGCGCAAACGCGTTTCGACACAATCTTTTTCATATCGCCGGCGATGCCGGGTCGTTCGAACCACGGGATCGAACGGCTCCGTCCAACTGACAACGGTCAGAGAGTGAGCGCATTCCGGCACCCACCCAGGTTTAGGCGGGAAGACCGAAGAGGTCCTGTTTAACGATCCGTATAACCGCTTTATTTACAATCACTTAAGAGTCTCTTGGTTGATTTGGCCCCCGTCGTGGTCGACTGTCGCCTTGTGTTCTGAATCCGCAGCTTTGCGGCACACACGACACCGATCGACGGAGGCATCAACATGCAAAAGACTCAACTCGTCTCAAGACGACTCACCACAGGGACTTCCGCGGCCTGGCTATTCTGCATCGTGTTCGCGACCGGAATGTTGGCGGGCTGCGAGACCGGAATCGGGATGCCCGATCCATCCATGCCGGGTGACCCTTCGGCCGGCGATCCGAACTCCGATCCCAACACCGATCAGCCGAGTGACGTCGACGCGTCACTCCGAACACTTGGCGTGGATACGACTGAGACGTCTCGCGTTGACGATGCGGGCAACGACCTGCCGGAGGATTACAGCCCGCTGGGCGCCGAGGAGACTGTCGGTCAGACCGACGAGCTGTTCGTCGCGGGCATCCAGCTCAGGTTTGTTGATCCGGCCGGCGGATCCGAAACGCTCGCCGAATCGACCGGATTTCTCGAACTCGCCGACGACCAGACCGGCGATCTCAACCTTGCCTTCGACCTGCTTCCGGCGGGTCAGAGCTGGGAGGATCGCCTGGCCGCGCCGCATCCGGCCTCCGGCGGTTCATCGTCCGGATCGCAGTCCGATCGGGCCGCGGCCGCCGGCGATATCGACGACGACGGTCAGGACGAAGTCATGATCGTCTACATCGCCGACAGCGCGGCCGCCGGCACCGAGGTGTTGTTTCTCGTGATCGCCGACTCGGCGAATGAAGAACCGGGAGCGCCGCAGTCATTGGGCGAGTTTCCCGGCGCGAGCGACGTCAACGTGGCGGCCGGCGACTTTGATGGCGACGGCGACGCCGACTTGGCGATCGGCATTGGTCTGGGTGACAGGGCCGAGCTTCACGTGCTCATGAACGACAGCGGCAGATTCGACTTCGACGCCCGCGCGTCGATGGAATTCACGCCCGACATGGCCGGCGCCGAGCTGTCGCTCGAACCCGCGACGGGCAACATTGACCGTGACAACGGCATTGAACTCGTCGTTGTTCTTAATGAATACGCCGCCGTCAGTCAGACCGGCCAGGCGCGATACTGGGTGTTTGACGACGCCGGGACCGGGTACGCCGCGCTGAAGAGTAATACGCTGATCACCGGCCGCGACGGCCAGACTTACACGGCGCTCGCGGCTTCGGTCACTCTCGGCGACATCGACGCAGACGCCCGCGATGAAATCGTCTTCGCCGGGCTCACCGAGTTTCACAACAACGGCTGCAATTCCTACGGCCACATTCACACCGCGATTGAGGACGCGAGCGATGTCGACAATCCGCTCGGCGAGATCGGCGGGCGGTTCATCCGTGACACCTACGTCGAGTCGGGTACCGGCTGCAATTCCAACTCGCATGTCATTCGCGCCCGGAAGGTCTTCGTCAACGCGTTTGATGTGGACGGCGACGGCATCGACGAAATCCAGGCCGGTCGACGCATCTTCGACGACTGGACGGCGAATCCCGACTCGCCGGCGTTCAATGAAATGATGACGGCCGACGGCTCGCCGATCGAACTGCCGTACACGGAGTTTCTTGAGCCGACCGAGACGAACGGCGGCACCATCAGCGACGCCACCTGCGTCGTGACCACGGGCGACGTGACGGGCAACGGCCGCGAGGACGTGATCAGCTATGTTCAGTGGCGGGACGAGATCAGCGTCTGGAGCCTCGTCGGACCCGATATGGTCACCGCGACCTGGACGAAGGTCATGTCGATTCCGACCGCATTCGCCAACGGCCAGACACGAATCTTTCCGGTCATCGTGCCATGCAACGTGGATGCCGACGGTTTGTCGCTGAAGTACTCGGAAGGGCAGTATCGTCTGGTCTTCACCGAGCCGATCATCATGGCGGCGCTGGCCGCGGCGCCGTGCAGCGCCGAAGTTCAGCAGAATACCGAGGCCTGTCGAACGACCTACGGAACCGCGGAGAGCCAGCAGGGCGGCGTGGATGGCACGGTGTCCGTCCGGGCGAGCGCGTTCGTCGGGGGCGATGTCAGCATTTTCGGTTTCGGCGCCCGCGTCCAGGCGACGGTGACAGAAACGGCGTCATTCTCCGCAGGACGGGCCTACGAATTGGAGCAGACGGTGGAGTACACGGCCGGTCCGATGGAGGACACCGTGATCTTTACGACGCTTCCGATCGATCAGTACACGTACACGGTTCTCTCGCATCCGGATCCTGAGATGATCGGCAGCGAAATCGTGATCAACATGCCGCGGACTCCGGTGACGCTCCAGGTCGAGCGGGAATTCTACAACGCCAGCACGCCGGCGGATGCGTTCAAGGTCGGAAGCAATGTCTTCCTTCATACGCCCGGTGATCTTGACTCCTACCCGACCGAGGGCGATGCGGATGCGCTCATCGACACCGGCGGTCTTGGCCATCTCGGCCCCCTCGGTGAACTCGTGGATGCGGTCGGCGCGGCGCTGGGCCCGGTGGCGGAACGGCTGCTCGGCCGGGGATTGAAGTCGGATCGAGCCGTGGGCGTCGGCGCGACGAACGGCGGCGAAAGCAGCATCGAGATTCGTTTCACCGAGAGCACGGACTACCGGGCGGGCGCGGAAATCGACTACGAAGTCTCCGCTGAGACGACCGTGGCCGGCGTGGTGGTGGGCGGCAGCATCGGCGGCAGCGTCGAGGCGGGGCTCTCCTGGGGAACGAGCAACGCGACGATCTACCGCGGAACGGTCGGCGACATCGCTCCCGCCGACTTTGCCGGCAACGGTTACCAGTACGGCCTGTTCACGTACATCTTCAACTACGGTGATCGCACAAGGCCGCAATTCGAGGTGGTGAACTACTGGGTGGATCGGTGAGCATGATCGCGGATCGCAATTTCGCGGGATCATGATCGGATGATGACCCGGGCGCGCTGATAACGGCGCGCCCGGGTTCGTCGCATTATCGCGCAGTCGATCGGCATCCGGTTTCCGAGGCCTGAACACTCTCGGGGGGTAGATGGAGAGAATTCGACATGCCTCGGGTCCATCAAAACGCAACCTCGCCGATCTGGTACAATCTCATGCAATGTCCGACGTCACGCGCATTCTCTATGCGATCGAGGATGGCGACGCGAGGGCGGCCGCCGATTTGCTTCCGCTCGTGTACGACCAGCTCAGGAAGATTGCGCAGCAGCGAATGGCCGGCGAGCGCGTCGCCCACACACTCAATGCCACGGCGCTGGTCCACGAGGCGTATCTCAAACTGGTCGGTGACGACGGCGCCGATCTTCGCTGGGCCAATCGGGCGCATTTTTTCTCCGCCGCCGCCGAATCCATGCGGCGCATCCTGGTCGATCACGCCCGCACGCGCGGCCGGCTCAAGCGGGGCGGGGACCATGTCCGACTCTCGCTCAGCGTTGCGACGCTCGGCGCGGATGACAAGGAAACCGCGGAAATTGTGGCCCTCGATGATGCCCTTCGTCGCCTTGAGAAACAGGACGAGCGAATGGCCCGGATCGTCTCGCTTCGTTTTTTCGCCGGGCTCGATGTGGATGAGACCGCGAGCGCGTTGAACATTTCACCGCGGACCGTCAAGCGGGACTGGGCGACCGCACGGGCGTGGCTGTTCCGTGAGATGCAGTGCGGGGTCGAGTGAGCAGTTCGGACGACGCCATGAACCCGATCAAGTGGAATCGCATCAAGGAGATTCACGCCGACGCGCTTGATTGCCCCCCGGAGAAGCGCGGGGCGTTTCTCGATTCGGCGTGTGGAGCCGATCCGGAAGTGCGAGAACAGGTCGAATCGCTGCTGGCGGCGGATTCGGCGGCGGGTGATTTTCTCGGCAATCTGACCGACGAAGAATCCGATCAGCTTTCGAAATACTTCAAGGTTGTTTCGACCGCGTCGTCCCGGTCCACCGAATCGCCCGGCATGCGTATCGGGCCTTATCTCCTGCAAGACTCCATCGGTGAAGGCGGATTCGGCACGGTGTATCGCGCGGAGCAGTCCGAGCCGATTCAGCGCGTGGTCGCGCTCAAGGTCATCAAATTCGGCATGGACTCGCGGCAGGTCGTCGCCCGTTTCGACGCGGAACGACAGGCCCTCGCGATGATGGATCATCCGCATATCGCGAAAGTGCTCGACGCGGGCGCGACCGAGTCTGGCCGGCCGTATTTCGTCATGGAGTTTGTTGATGGTTCGCCGATGACGAAATTCTGCGACGACAACAAGCTTCCCGTCGACGAACGACTGCGGCTGTTTCTTGATGTCTGTGCGGCGGTGCAGCACGCCCATCAGAAGGGGATCATTCATCGCGACCTGAAGCCGTCAAATATTCTGGTGTCGGGTTCCTGCGACGGAGCAACGCCGAAGGTGATCGACTTCGGCGTGGCCAAGGCGATCCAGTCGCCGATCAGCGCCGGCACGCTGACCACCCATCAGCAGGTGATCGGCACGCCCGTTTACATGAGCCCCGAGCAGGCGGCGGGAGCGCCGGAAGGCGTGGACACGAGGACCGATGTCTATTCACTGGGCGTTTTGCTCTATGAACTGCTGACGGGACTGACGCCGTTCGACTCGACCGCACTTTCGAAGGCCGGTTACGGCGAGATGATTCGAATCATTCAACAGGTCGAGCCGGTGCGGCCATCCACTCGACTCAGCGGTCACCGCGACCCTTTATCTGGAGCCGACGCCCTGGCACCAGACGCCGGGCGTCACGCGCACGCGTCGTCATCCGCGGCGGCTTTTGAAGTCGCGGGCCTGCGCAGGACGGACGCGGTTTCACTTCGGCGCCGTCTCTCCGGCGATCTGGACTGGATCGTCATGAAATGCCTTGAAAAGCAGGCCGATCGGCGCTATCCCACGGCCGCGGCGCTGGCGGACGACATTCAGCGCCATCTGCGCGATGAACCGGTGGAGGCCCGGCCGCCCGGCGCGGCGTACCGGCTGAAAAAGTTTGCACGGCGAAACCGTGGAGTGGTCATTGCATCGACGCTTGGCGTGCTGATTCTGGTTGCAGGTACGGTGATTTCGACGATCGGATTCGTCAACGCGAATCGCGCCCGAATTCGGGCGGAGAAGGCGGAGAAAGACGCCGGCATCGCCAAGGTACGGGCGGAGGATTCGGAGGCGAACGCCGAGGCCGTCACCGCCTATCTCGGCGACATGCTGGGCGCAGTTTCGCCCGAGGACGTGGGTCGCGACGCGACGCTGCGGGATCTTCTCGATCAGCAGGACGAAAAGCTCACGCAAACGTTCGAGGACCGGCCGCTCATCGAAGCCCGTCTGCGGGTGACCATCGGCAACACTTACAGCGCGCTCGGACACTTCGAACTGGGCGAACTTCACCTGCGACGGGCCATTACGCTTTTCGAAGCGCAGCTCGGCCGCGAAGACGTGAAGACCATGCGGGCGGCGCAGCGGCTGGCGGCGAATTTGCGCGCCCAGTCGCGCTACGATCAGGCCGAGCCGCTGCTTCGCGAGGCGGTTGGCATGCAGAGGCGTCTGCTCGGCCCGGAGTCCGTCACCACGCTGACGACTCAATACGAGCTGGCGGTCCTCCTGCGGGTCATGAACAAGCTCGACGAGGCCGAGCCGATTTCGCGCGAGACGCTGGCGACTTGCCGGCGCGTGCTCGGCCGGAACGACAAGCTGACGCTGGAGGTTCAGCAGAATCTATGCGCCCTGTGTGCGGCCATGGGCTACGGCAACGAGGCGCGAGCGCTGCTGGAGGATACGGTCGAACTTCAGACGCGGACGATCGGTGCGGAACATCCGGATACGCTGCTCACCCGATTTGATCTCGCGATTCGGCGCTGCGCGGATGGGCGACACGATGACGCGGCGGCACTGTATCGCGACGTACTCGCGGGCCATGAGCGCACGCTGGGGGAAGATCATCGCATGACGCTGGCGGTTCGGAGCTATTTTTCGCGTGAGCTGACGCACGTAGGGCAGCTTCAGGAGGCGGATGCGCTCATCTCCGCGACGCTGCCGGCGCAGCGGGCCCTGCTCGGCGATCAGCACCGCGACGTGCTGGAGTCTCTGGTTCATGCGGGCGACATCAAGGAGGCACTGGGTCTGAAAGAGGAAGCTAAGCAGCTTAAGGAGGCGTCGCTCGAGCTCTCGTCGAAACACCGGGGCCCCGACCATTACTCAACGCTTCAGGCAATGGTCAACCTTGCGG
>CALLKH010000382.1 GCA_938008425.1 uncultured Planctomycetaceae bacterium
ATCGGCGGCTACAGCACGATCTGGCTCGCTGGTGCCGTCCAGGCGATGGGTGGCAATGTGGTGACACTCGATTACGAACCGGAGCACGCCGAGGTCGCGCGTGAGAATCTGAAACGGGCCGGGGTCGCCGACATCGTCGAGATTCGCGTCGGTCCGGCCGTCGACACGCTGCAGAAGTTGCTGGCAGCGCGCAGCCGTCCGTTCGACTTCATTTTCATCGACGCGGACAAGGAGAATTACCCGGAATACCTCGCCTGGTCGCTCAAACTTTCCCGCGCCGGCACGGTCCTCGTCGCCGACAACCTCGTTCGCAAGGGCGAAATCATCAACCCCGATTCGCCGGATCCGCGCGTGCAGGGCGCCCGCCAGTTCAATGAACTTCTGGCGAAGGAGCCGCGCGTTGACGCTACGCTGATTCAGACGGTAGGACTGAAGGGCTACGACGGGCTGGCGATTGGAATCGTCAAGACTACTTGAGCGCCGATGATTGCCGCCATTGTGCGAATGGTCATTCAGGCGACGTCGATCGATTAGTTCGGATCAGTGCCGAGATGTCCGGCGACGAAAAAGGCCGGTGATTATTGTAGGGTTCGATGCCATCGCTTCGCTTTGTATGCCACGCGATCGCTTCGGCATCCGCACCGGTCATGCGCGGACCTTCCTGGTTGACGACGGACTGGTGCCAATGACCCAATGTTGATCCATCGTCCAGATCAAATATTCTGCTCCAATCGACCTCGGAATAGGGCCATCGCGCATGATATTCAAACGAGCCGTAGGGCTCGAACGCATTTGACATCCACAGTGCCCCGCACACTGGACACTTGAACAACCCAATCCAGGATTTCTGAACGAGTCGCTCGAACCCCCGCTTTCCGCGCGGCGGCCACAGATTGCGATCGGGCGCTTCGCATGATTCGCATTTTGCCATCGTCGAAACGCCTCGCGATGAGGACTCTATCTCCTGCCGCCCGCCTTCTTAGTGACCTTCTTCCCACCAGTGGCCTTCTTCGCCGCAACAGCCTTCTTCGTTACCTTGGCTTTCGACGCTGCCGTCTTCGCCGACGCGGTCTTGGTCGCCTTGCCGGCGCCGTTCCCCTTCTTCGACCCCATCGTCTTGATCGCCGACTCGTAATACTCGATGTATTCCTTGACCGGCACCCGCCGAATCGCCTCGCCGATCACATCCAGCGCCGCGTCCTCCAGCTTTTTGAAGCGGATGCACGACTTTCCCATGTCGAGCTTCTTGCCCGTCGCCGCCCATGCTTTACGAAACCACGTCTCGTGCTCCTGGTGGCCGTAGATGCACATCATGTAGACGCCCAGGTGGTTCTTCTGCGAGGCGATGCTTGCGAACGGCAACGGCTGCTTCGGATCGCAGTGATAGCCGTCGGGGTAGACGCTGTGCGGCACGTAATAGCCGATCATGCCGTATTGCATTCCCTCTTCGTAACCACGATCGAGGTTCCTGCGGATGACATCGCGGATGGCGGATATGGCGGCGCGACGATCGGGCGGCAGGCTGTCGAGATATTCAGAGACGGTTGTTGCTTTGCTGATCATACTTGGCTCCTTGAGTGAGACGATTGGGCATTCGGAAGTTACTCAACCCGCATTCTTACCCTAAGTGGCTGAACGATCGACGGTTCAGATTCTCAGCGGGCTGCGTTGTCATGCGCCCGATTCTAACGGACCGTTCAAATGGATTTCAGGTGAGGCAAGAAACACGAGGCCCGCCCTCAAACCAACGATTTGAAACTCAGGATCATTGAAAAAACCCGCGCGGCAACAGCCGTTCACCGCTTGCTATCCGATCCTGGATCTTCCGGCGCGTTTTTTCATCACCGACTCGATGAATGTATTCGTCCACGAACCGCCGATCCACCTTGGCAATCATCAGAAACGCATCTCGCAGGTTGCGCGCCTGGCGCCAATGTAACATCGGTTCCGTGGCCCGCATCAGCGCCTCAAACAACATTTTCCATCGCTCCGAGTCTATGGGAAAGGCTGACTGGAACAGCGAAAACACCGCCTCTGATCGGCTCGCCATGTTCTCGATTTGATTCGTTGTCTCAACGAGTTCGGCGAGAACCTTGTCGAGCAAGTCGGTGGCGTTCCGCTCAATGAGAGCCCGAACCACCCATGCCGACGATCCGACAACTCCGAATAGGTCGTCGTTGCGCCGACCGACCCGAAGCGCTTCTTCAGCGTATTCCACGACATGCTCGTTTGGCGCGTAACGCGCAACGTATGCGAGCGCCTGGCAGCCGAACCACGGCGACTCAATCTGTCGGGCCAATTCAAGGGCGGCCGTGTTGTCCGTTCTCGCCACCCGGCACACTTCGTCGCGTGCCTTCGTTGGACTCATTCGATCCTCCCTCTCTCACAGGTCATTCCGGCCATTTCGAGCGGCAACTTGGCATGTTACCATGGGTAGGCCGCAATCGGGAATTGAGTACCCCGAATTCAACTTCATCAACCTTAGAGTGATTGAAGATATGCCCGGAGATCCCCAATTCTTCGCCTCCCCCGCCGCGTTCCGGACCTGGCTCCGCCGAAACCACAAGAAGGCGAAGGAACTCATCGTCGGCTACCACAAGAAACACACCGGCCGGCCCAGCATGACGTGGGAGCAGTCGGTGGCCGAGGCGCTCTGCTACGGCTGGATCGACGGCATTCGGCGAAGCCTGAACGACGAGGCGTACACCATCCGCTTCACGCCTCGCCGCCCCGGCAGCAGGTGGAGCGCGGTCAACGTCCGGCTTGTCAAGAAGCTTGAAGCCGAAGGCCGCATGACCGCCGTCGGTCGTGCCGTGTTCGAGGCACGAAAGGTCTCGGAGACCGACGGCTATGCCTACGAGAACATGGTCGCCGATCTCGAGCCGGCCATGATCCGCGAATTCAAGCGAAACAGGGCGGCGTGGGCCTTTTTCGAAAAACAGCCGCCGAGCTACCGGGGCCGGGCCGGCTGGTGGATCGCCTCCGCAAAGCAGCCTGCCACCCGCGAAAGGCGTCTAGCCAAACTGATCGAGGCGTCGTCGCTGGGAAAACGACTTTACTAGCAATTGAAAATAGTCTGAATTGGACTGGTGTCACAATCGCCGGACTCGAAATGCCCCATCCGTCCGATGGGAAAACCCGCCGGACACCGGTATAGTTTCCGACTGGTCCGAGTCGCCTGCGGCCGACGAATTGTCATCGACACTTTGAACAAGACGCGCATGATCCGACACGCCGCCAATCCGATTCTCACCCGCGCCGATATTCCCGCCGTCGCGCCGCATCTCGCCGACGTCAGCTCGGTCTTTAATCCCGGCGCGATTCACTGGCAGGGCCGCGACTGGCTGCTCCTCCGCGTTCAGGCCCGCAGCCGCGAGACGGTTCTCATGGTGGCCGACAGCGCCGACGGCGTGAAATTCACCGTGCGGCCGGAAATCATCACGATCGACGGTCTTTCGGCCGTCTCCACGCGCATTTACCACATCTACGATCCGCGGCTCACGCTGATTGACGACGCCATTTACATCGTCTTCGCCGCCGACGTCGACAACGCCTGCCGCCTCGGCGTCGCCCGCACCACCGACATGCGCCGATTCGAACTCATCTCCTTCGACAACACTCAGGACGTCCGCAATGGCGTTCTCTTCCCCGAGAAAATCGGCGGCCGTTACCTTCGACTCGAACGCCCAAACCAGACGACACTCCAGAACGGCGTCACCACCGGCTCAACCATCGTCCTGGCGGCCTCGGAAGACCTCGTCACGTGGCAACGCATCGGGCCCGTAATGCAGGGCCGCTGGCACTACTGGGACGAACTCATCGGCTCCGGTCCGCCGCCGATCAAAACGCGCGAAGGCTGGCTGCACATCTATCACGGCGTCGCGACCCATTTCGCCGCGTCGAACATCTATCAGGCCGGTGTGGTCCTGCTTGATCTGAACGACCCGGCCAAGGTCGTCGCCCGCTGCCGCAACAACATTCTCGAACCGCGCGAGCCCTTCGAACACGTCGGCCAGGTGCCCAACGTCGTCTTTCCGAGCGGCCTGATCGTTCGAGACGTCGACGCGGACGGATTCGCGAAGCCTGACGCCGAAGTTCGTGTTTACTATGGCGCGGCCGACACCGTCGTGGGCCTCGCGACGAACACGGTGCAGGAGCTCGTCGACGCCTGCCGGGAGCCGCCGTTGGAATGAACGGCTAGCCGAGGGCGGTCTGAGACGCAACAGTGAACAGCACTCTGTCAGGAAGAGACATGATTCGACGCTTCTTGTTATTCATGATCGTGACAGCGAACTTCGCCTTCGCGACCGGCTGCCTTTCCGGCGACCGAAACGCACAGACCGGAATCAAAGATACCCGGCTGCCCCGCCATTACATCTGCAACCGCGTCTCGCTTCCGCCCACGATCGATGGCCGACTCAACGACAAGGCGTGGTCCCGCGCCGAATGGTCAGCGGACTTCCACGACATCAGCGGCTTCGGCCATCCGACTCCGGCGTATCGCACTCGCATGAAGATGGTCTGGGACGACAAGTACCTCTACATCGCCGCCGACCTGGAGGAGCCCTACGTCTGGGCGACGCTCAAGAAGCGCGACCAGATCGTGTTCCACGACAACGACTTCGAGGTCTTCATCGACCCCAACGGCGACAGCCGCGAGTATTACGAAATCGAGATCAACGCGCTCAACACCATCTTCGACCTCTTCCTCGTGCGAACCTACCTCGACGGCGGCCCCGCCCTGCACGACTGGAACATGAGCGGCCTTCGCACGGCCGTCCACGTGCGCGGCACCCTCAACGACGCGAGCGACATCGACGAGGGCTGGTCGATCGAAATGGCGCTGCCCTGGCGATCGCTGAAAGAAGCCGCGGGCTGCCCGACGCCGCCAGCGTCCGGCGATGTCTGGCGAATGAATTTCTCGCGGGTCGAATGGAAGCACGCGATCGTCGATGGCCGTCACACCAAGGTGCCCGAAACGCCGGAGGACAACTGGGTCTGGTCGCCGCAGGGCGTGATCGATATGCATCGGCCGTCACGGTGGGGATACGTTCACTTCGCCGATCCGTCATCGAAACCATAACCTCGCGCGACTTGCACGGAACCCGGCATGACCGTCATCGACTGGAGCATCGTCGCGGGGCTTCTCGCCCTGCTCTTCGCCGGCGCCGCGGCCACCCGTCGACACGCCGACACGGTTTCGGGATTTCTTGCGGCGGAACGATGCGGCGGGCGATACATCATGGCAGTGGCCGACAACATGGCCCGCCTCGGCGTCGTCACGCTCGTCTGGTATTTCGAAGTTCACTATGAACGCGGATTCACTGCCATCTGGTGGACCCTGATGGAGGAGCCGGCGCTGATCGTCATGGCGCTGTCGGGCTGGGTCATCTACCGATTCCGCCAGACGCGATCCATGACGCTCGCCGAATTCTTCGAGCGGCGCTACAGCCGAAGGTTCCGCGTATTCGCCGGTGTCGTCGCCTTTCTCGCCGGCATCATCAACTTCGGTATATTTCCCTCTGTCGGCTCGCGATTCTTCATGACGCTCTGGCGGCTGCCGGAGACATTTCCCGTATTCGGATTCGAAGTCTCCACCTTTGCCGGGCTGATGTTTCTGCTTCTCGGCGTCTCGCTCGCGCTCATCTTCTTCGGCGGGCAGCTCGCCATCATGGTCACCGATTTTCTTCAGGGCGTCGTGGCCAACATCGCGTTCATCGTGATTATCCTCTTTCTGCTTCTCACCTACGACTGGCCGCACATCAGCGAGGTGCTCATGAGCGCCCCGGCCGGCGAGTCGATGGTCAACCCCTTCGACATGGGCGGCGAGGAGAGCTTCGACATCTGGTACTTCGTCATCTCCGTCATCACCCTCTTCTACGCCGCCTACGGCTGGCAGGGCACGCAGGGCTACAACTGCTCCGCCATCAACGCCCACGAGGCCCAGATGGCCTACATCCTCGGCCAGTGGCGCTTTCGCGTGCTGATGCTCATCACCGTGGTGCTACCCATCTGCATTCGCACGTTTTTGACGCACGCGGACTACGCTGACCAGTCGGCCGAGGTGCATGACCTCCTCGCGACGCTGCCGACCGACGCGTTGAAGAATCAGCTTCGCTCGCCGCTCGCCATGCGGGCCATGCTGCCGGCCGGCATCATCGGCCTCGCCACCGTCGCCATGCTCGGCGCGTTCATCAGCACGCACGACACCTATCTTCACTCGTGGGGCGCGATCCTTGTGCAGGATGTGATTCTGCCCTTTCGAAAGATGCCGCTAGAACCGAAGCAGCATCTTCGCATTCTCAAACTGGCTGTCTTCGGCGTGGCGGTTTTCGTCTTCGCCTTCAGCCTCGTCTTTCATCACGTGCAGTTCATCGCCATGTTCTGCGCCCTGTCGGCGGCCATTTTCGTCGGCGGCGCGGGGGCGTGCATCATCGGCGGGCTCTACTGGAGGCGCGGAACGACGGCCGGCGCCTGGTCGGCCATGATCACCGGCATGACGCTGGCACTCGCCGGCATCCTGATCAAGCAGACGCCCGCGGCGTGGCTGCAGGGCTGGCGCGAACTCGCCGCCATCGGGCCGATCGCTTCCGCCATGCTGTATCTTCAAACCGAATGGACCGGACAAGAGATGAACTTCTGCGCCATCATCGCCTCGATCATCGCGTACGTGCTGGTCTCGCTCCTCGGCCCGAGGCAGGTGACGAATCTCGACCGGCTGCTTCACCGCGGCGCGTATGCCGTGAAAGCGGATGCGGAAGTGGGCGATGGTTCAATTGTCGAAGACGGCGCCACGGAAGGCGGCGGTTCAACCGCGGATGCCGCACGGGGCCTGAGTAACGCGCCTAAGACGCTCATGGAGAAACTCGGACTCACCCGCGAATTCACCGGCCGCGACCGGCTTATCACCGGCATCACGCTCTCGTGGCCGCTGTTCTGGAGCGTCGCCTTCGTCGTCGTCACGACCTACGCGCTCACCTTCGGCATCGGCGCCGACGCTTGGCTTGCTTACTGGCGCATCTGGACCTGGATCATCCTGGGCGCGGCCATTCTCGTCACCATCTGGTTCACGCTCGGCGGCATCCGCGACCTGCGAAAACTCTTCAGGCTGCTTCGGGAAAGAAAGCACGACGTGCGCGATGACGGCCGGGTGGACGAGAGGTGACGCCGGGTAATCCGACCGATGCACTCATGACGCCCGGCTCTTGGGCCCATCGCATCCGGTTTTTTTCATTTTTCATTTTACATTTTGAATTCCGCGGCCCCCCCACCAGCCGGGCCCGCGACTCCACCCTGCGCGGACCCGACCGGGGGCAGAAGATAAGTCCCGCCGGCGACCGGGACAGTCGATTCAATTCTCGAGCAGCATACTGACGAACGCCTGCACGTCGGCGCCGTCCAGCGACAGGTCCTCGTTCACATCGGCCCGCATGAGGCCGCAGCCGGGATAGGCGGCCGCGTGCGCGTCGCGATCCACCAGAGCAAGTGCCAGTGCATCGGCATCATCGATGTTTACAACGCCGTCGCAGTTGGCGTCGCCGATGAAGATCGGCTTCAGAATGCCGATCGCCCGAGGAAAGCCGTTGGCGCCCAGAACCACTTCCACCGCGATGACGCCGGCGTTGTTGATCGAGCCCGCGCGGGCGAGATATTGGATCGGCGGCCCGCCCGGCGCGAGATAGTCATTCAGGTCGTACATCACGCCGCCCTCCCACAGGAAGGCATGCGTCGTGAATTCCGGCGCGGATGCCACACCGACGACCTGCCGTGCGTCATTGACGTCGAAGGCCTCGCTGTAGGGAAATCCGCCCGGCAGGTGGCCCAGCCCCGTCAGGAAACCGCCGCCGTCGCTGTTCCAGAACATCGCCTCGATCGAAAAGTCCTCAAACGAAGAGCGCCCGACCACGTCGCCCCGCTCGTTCATGCCCAGCGCCTCGCTGTTGAACGCCCCCGGAAGCGGCCCGATCTGAATCGGCGGCGATTCGACCGAGTCCCACAGCACCGCATAGAAGATGCCCTCGACACCCGACACACCGGCAATCTGACCGGACTCGTTGATCGCCCATGCCGAGCCGTCATGATTCCCCGGTGAGAGCGGCGGCAGCAGAATCGCCTCCTGCGACGCCGACGGCCAGTAGCAGTGTCGCGGCCCGAGGAAATCATTGTCGCCGTAGCTGCCGACAATCACGCCCGTGTCGCTGATGTCGTGCGCCGTCCCACTGAAGAAACCTTCGGGCACGCGCAGGGGATCGGCCACAGCGCCGTCCCAGTGAAAGGCCCGAAAGCCCGACTGCCCGACGACCATTCCGGCCGAATTCAGGGCGTAGGGAAAGTTGTAATTCGGATCGATGAGCGACAGCGCGGAGATTCCGGTCTGCGGGTGAATGATGACGCCGGTGGCCGAGGGATCGAAGGCGTCAAAAGCCGTGTAGCCGACGACCGCGCCGGCCTCGTTCATGCCAAAGGGGGTGGTGAACTCATACGGCGCGATCGGGCCGAACAGTTCCAGCTCATAGAGCGGGGGCTGTGCCAAGACTGTGGCAGTCGAACTGACGACAGTTGCGAAACCGACGAGAGCGCGCAACATCCTCGAACTTGCAGAGGGAGAATGGAACCGACGAGACATGGGGTTGCTCCTTCCAAAAGAGGCCGCACGTGTCCGGAGACCGTCCACGCCCGCGCCCCGGCAACGCACCTTGGGCGCGGCTGTCAAAACGCGGCCAGATCGCCGCTTCGACAAGATTTCCCACCACTACTCGGCTCACCACCTGAAAGGAATGGTCCTGAGGAATGCCCTCAGGTCAGACCTCAGCACAATACAACGCCCGCACCCCGCCTGTCAAGCCTGTTTTTCGGACACCCGCCCCCAGATTCCGCTCGGCACACTCGGCAGATTCTAAAACGACACCAAGTGCCCGGAGCGGCCGCCGCCGGGTCCGATCTCCATCAGAATCGCGGACATCGAGCATCCTAAATTGTAAAACGCCGGATCACCTCCCCACCGCGCGCCGGCCCCCTTGAACTCTCGCCCCTGGCGATCCCGGTCACGGCGAGTTGATCGAAGCATCACGTGCACTCTTTATGTCGCCAGCTGAAACTTCCATCGCACGATGGATTACTGCAAGCGGCGCATCCGTTGACAACATATCAGACTGCAGTCATTCCTAATTGTGTTCGTGATGATTCGCCCTCCCGTCGTTCTTAAGGGCGCACGAACGATGCAATATCCATTCGGAGCCGAAGATGCCACCAATCCGCCGAGTCTTTGCATGCATTTTTTCATTGA
>CALLKH010000383.1 GCA_938008425.1 uncultured Planctomycetaceae bacterium
AGGAGCCAGGGACGTGCGCTACGCAACCTTCTGGACTCTCATTGTTGCTTCATCCCTTCCCGCGACGATCGCGAGCGCCGGCTCCGTCACGCCCGAGAAATCGGATGCGTCGGCAACGACTGCGGCGACCTTGCAGCCCCCCGTCGAACAACCCAAGAAGGCCTACGTCGAGATCTACCTTCCATCTGTGACGGAACTGTCGGCCGCGGCGAAGGCCTCGAAGACAGCCGATCTTTACGCCGCGTTGGCCGCTCTCGCGCCGATTCCCGAGAACGAAACCGGCGAGGGCATCGATTTCAATTCCATTGCGCGGCTCCTCGAAAAGCTCGAGTCCTGGTCTGACACGGCCATTGGCATCGCGATTTACACGCAGGATCGCGACGGCCGTCCGCGATGGTCGATGACGTTCGACTGGCCGCTCGAAACGCTGGTTGAGAATCTTCGAGGCATTCTGAACGACGAGGCCGCCAGGGAACTGCTGAAGAATGTCGAACTTGTCGAGGGCGAAGGCGGCGCGTACACGCTCGAGCTTCCGGAAATGCGGCTCGCTTGCATGAGAAGCGTCGGCGAGCGCTCGATGATCGCTGCCAACGATGAACTGCGCGAGCCCGAGGAGATGTTCGGCCGCGATGCGATCCGCGAAATGATCAAGAAGAGCGAGAAAGAGGGCAAGCCGCCGAAGAAACCCTATCTGGCCTACTGCCGGCTCAACCTCGATTCAGATTCCGGCGGCGGTTCGCCGTCTCTCCTCAGCGGCCTGGTCGGCGTCGATGCGGTGCAGTATGTCGCCTCGATCAATAAGAGGGGCGAGTGGAACGAGCAGTTCGGCGTCAGTTGGAATCCGATCGTCGGTGCATTTCTCAAGGCGCTCTTTCAAAAGGTGAAGAAGCCGTTCGAATGCCCCCGTGAGGCGTATGTCACAGCGGTGACGCATTTCGGGGCGAGCGAAGGGTTGACCGATCAGATGGCGGGTCTTCCGATGGGTACGATCGGCGGCAAAGTGGAGGGCGAAATGCTCTTCGCGGCCACCCCGGGCTCCGGCTTCCTGCCGGTGCCGGACCTGTTCTACGCCTATCGAACCACCGAGTCGGAGGATATCTTCGAAGCGGTGCGAGAAGCCGTGAAGAAGGACACCGCCACCCGCGCTGATGACGATTTGAACCCGGCCTGGCACGAGGAATCGATTGACGGCCACACGGTGTTCTGGCACAACCCGGCGGCCAACGGAACTTACGGTCTCGCTCCGTTCACGTTTCGTACCGTCGTTTTTGTGGTCGAGCCCGATGAGGACGACGAGGACGAGGAAGATTCGCTGCTCGTCATCGCCCAGACGTCAAACTGGGCGGATGACGCCGTGCGGCGATGGAAGGAAGTTTCGAAAGACACCATTACGCTGCCGAGTGCCAGCAAGATTCACTGGCAGGCAAGGCTCAATTGGAAGTCCGCTTATCAACTGGCTCAGCCGTATCTCGGTCTCGTGTCGAGCTTCGTCGATGGCGCGTCCATGCCGCCGACGGCCGACGCTTTGAGCGATTCACTTGCCGACTCCGACGTTCAGATTCGCATCAACGTCGGCGGCGTTCGCGTCCGGCACATCGGCCCGATGCCGATCGGCGCGATCTACGTACCCGCGGTGGCGGCGGCCGCGATCAGCACGGCGGCCGATCCTTCATCCGATGCGGCGCGGGAGCAGGTCGCCTGCCGAAACCTGCGCGTGCTGTATCATCATTCGAAGCTGTTCAAGTCCGACTACGAACGCTGGCCCGCCACGGTGGCTGAGCTCGACGGCTACGTCGATTTCGCCTCGCATCGAAATCTGCTCTACCTGCGCCCGCGCAGCCTTACGTTCATCGAGGGCTTCACCGGGGCGCTGCTCGGCGGCAAGAAGACGAAGCCAGAGTCGACGACGCTGGATGATGAGCCGGATATCGACGATTCGCTCTATGTGATCGAATGGTCGGAGATCGACGCCGACTGGCGGCTCAAGTTCCGCGAAAACGAATTCAACAGCTATGTGACGATCTACATCGACGGCGAGGGCGAGATTCATCGCGTTCCCAAGCCCGGGTCGCAGGCCGCCCCAACAGCCGCCGAAGACGAGGATTCGAAAACCGAAGAAACCCAGGCCACGGACAAGGCGTCCGAGGATGAAAAGAAAGACGAGAAGCCCAAGACTGAGAAGAAGCGAAAGCGGATCGTGCTCTAGCGGCCCGTGGATGGTCTTCCTGAAGGAGAGATTCCGATGCGGAAAATGTCGATTGCACTCATGATGGCGATGTTCGTCGCGGGCACGGCCGCAGCGCCGGCGCTGCGGGCCGATGATGAACCGAAATCAAAGGATTCCAAGAAGCTCGAAGATGCCTCCGCCAAGACCGACAAGGACGGCGACAAGAAGGACGAGCCGAAGCCGGATCCGATCAAGCGGCTCGTCGAGATCAGCGTCGATCCGTTCCTTGTGCCGGCGCGTGCCATCAATGTGCCACTGCCGGGCCGCGTCCGCACCGCCCGCGAGTTCGTCGAGAACATGGAGAAGCTCGCCAAGGACGATTCGGTCGGCGCGGTTCTGCTCAACATGGACGGCCTCGCCCTGGGCATCTCCGACATTGAGCGTTCTTGAGTTTCGCAAGACCGGCAAGAAGGTGAAGTCCTACCTGAATTCCGGCGACCCCAACGGCTACCTGCTCGCCTGCGCCGGCGACGAGATCGCGATGGCGCCCAGCGGCAACCTCGCGCTGCCCGGCCTCGGCCGCGTCTTCACCTTCCTCAAGGGCATGTTCCAGATGCAGGGCATCGAGTACGAAGTCATCACCGCCGGCCAGTTCAAGTACCCCGGCTTCAACAACGCCCGTGAGCCCAACAAGTACTTCGTCGAAGAGATGGAAGAGATCATGGACGGCATGTGGGGCGAGTACGTCCGCATCATCGCCGAGGGCCGCAAGCTGGAGCCGGAAAAGGTCAAGGAGATCATCGACCTGTGCCTCTTCGACGCCGAAGATGCGAAGAATCGCGGTCTGGTCGATGAGATCGCCTACTACGACGAATATCGCGAGCGAATCCTCCGCCGCGAGAAGTTCAAGCGCGCCTCGGGCTACGGCTCCGGCATGGAGAACATCACGTCGCTCCAGGACCTGCTGACCCAGATCACGAAGGAGATGCAGAAGGCCCAGGAGAGCTACAAGGCCGTCGGCCCGAAGATCGCCGTGCTCAACGCCAGGGGGCCGATCGTTGACATGAGCCTCGGCGCAGGCTTCGCCTCGCAGATGATCATGCGGGACGACTTCGTGAAGACGATCGAAGAGATTCGAAAGAACAAGACCATCCGCGCCGTCGTCCTTCGCGTCGACAGCCCCGGCGGCTCCGCGTATGCCTCGGACATCATCTGGAAGAAGCTCACCGAGCTTAACGATGAGAAGCCCGTCGTCGTCAGCATGGGCACCGTCGCCGGCTCGGGCGGTTACTACATCGCCTGCCCGGGACGGCTCATCTTCGCCGACCCGACGACGATTACCGGCTCCATCGGCGTGCTCGCGGTTCTGCCGAACCAGGCGTCGATGCTCAACCGCATGGACGTCAACGTCTTCGAGATGAAGCGCGGCCAGCGCTCGCTGCTCGGTTCCGGCCATCGCGACATGCCGACCGAGGACAAGGCCCTCATCCAGGAGTTCATCCTCGACACCTACGAGCAGTTCCTCGATCGTGTCGCGGCCGGCCGCAAGATGCCGAAGAAGGAAATCCGCAAGCTGGCCGGCGGTCGGATCTACACCGGGCTTCGGGCGAAGGAGATCGGCCTCGTCGATCGCATCGGCGGTCTGAATGACGCGATCGCCGCGGTGCGGGAAATGGCGGACATTCCGGCGAGCGCCGAGATCAAGCTGGTTCACTACCCGCGGCCGAGTTCGCTCGGCGAGCTGGCCGAGAGCTTCTTCGGCGTGACGTCGCTCCTGCAGGCGGCGCAGATGGCGCAGACGCCGGCACCGACGGTATCCTTCGAGCAGCAGTTGCAGTTCTTCGCCAGCCGGCCGACCGCGCTGTGCTGGATGGCGATGCCGGAGCTGAACACGGGCTTTTCGCCGATGAATTTGCAGACGACGCCGCTCCAGCCGTTCGGCGCGGCGAACCCGTTTGCTCCGGCGAGTCCTTTCGGCGGGATGAACCCGTTCGGTGGGTCATCTCCTTTCGCCCAGCCGGCGATTCCGGCCGGGGCGACGCGACCCTGAGTCCATTCAAGATCGAAGCCAGAGGGTGTCTCGCATGGGGCACTCTTTATTAGAGGAAGAGCACGGCCCGGCGAGAGTCGGGCCGTGTCTGTTTTACGCGTCTGCGGGGCAAACGGCGGAAGGTGAGAAGGGGCCCGGGGACCCCGTGGGGGCTAGGGGACCTTGGGTCCGAGTTGAAGGTCCGTCGCCACAAGGGGTCAAAGCGACGTTCTCTTTCCCAGCTGCTACGCTGTTCGATCTTCTTCGCAGCCGGCCATCCCGGTGTACTCGGACGTCGCCTTCTCCGTTTTCGCTGGTGTTCGGCCCCGGCGCGGTGTACACTCAGGGGAGATGATTCGTCGAAGGCTCATCATTCTGCCTGTCTGCATTCTGTTCCTCTTCCTGGAACCGCTGACGACGCATGTCGCCGGCCCGCTCCATGTTCATGAGGGTGAGACAACACCCCATCGCGACCACGATAGCGATGAGGAGGTCGTGGTCATCGCGCTTCCGCCGGGTGTGATTCATCCGGTTTCCGTCGGCGGTTGTCCGCCACTCGAGGCTGCTCCGCTTCCCTGCGCATTGAATCTCGTTCAAATCGATCCGGCCGAATCCCCGATGCCGGTCATGGGTTGTCCACGTCCTCCGCCGCTCATGGCGATCGGTTCCACGCTTCCACTTCTGATTTGATCAGACCGGTCCGACTTCGTTCGTCCGCGCGCGGGATCTCCGCGCCCCGGGCGATTTCTTTGCGCCCGCACAGGCGCACTTCGAAGTTTCCTGGATCCGGTTTGCAGATGACCCCCAAAGTCTGACTTCAACTCAAGACGTCCGACGCGGTACGCCCGTCGCGCGGGCGTGCACGTGGCGTTCGCCACAGGGGCAGCTTCAGCCCGGCCCGCGCACCCCGCGGCGCCCGGAGGTCTGGTCATGAATGTTAAGAGAATTTTCCAGTCGAGCCTGTTCGCCTGCGGAGTCATGGTCTGCGGCTGCAGTGACGGCGCGGAATCCCAGTCGGCGGGCGGCGCTTCCGCCGCAGTCCCGACTGCATCGGCTGAAATCACGAATCGCGTCGATGTGCCCGAGGCCGTGCGGCGAAATCTGGGCATCACCTTCGCCCGCGTCGAGCAGCGGGCGGTCGCAGAGACGCTTCGCGTGCCGGGGCGGTTTGAACTGATGCCCGATGCGCGGCGCGAATATCGCACGATGCTGGCGGGCCGGGTGGAACTGCTGGTGCAGCAGTATCAGCAGGTCGAGGCCGGCACGCCGCTCTATCGTCTCGACTCACCCCCGTGGCGCGAACTCCAGCAGAAGCTCTCCGAGGCGGACGCGGCCCGGCGCGAGGCCGAGAAGCGCGCGGAGATGATTCCCCGGCTTCTCGAAGCCCACGAGCAGCATCATCGCAGCGTCGAAGAGCAGCTTCGCATTCTGATCGCCCAGCTGGAGCGGCTGCAGACCGGCGCGGAGTCCGGCAGCGTCAGCACGGCCGAACTGGCCCAGTCGCAGTCGGCCGTGGCGGCCGCGAGGATTCGACAGGCGGAAAGTCTTGAAAAGGAAGTGGAACTGGAAGTCATGCGCGTCGAAGCCACGGCGCGGCTCGATGCAGCGCGGAATCGATTCGATCTTCTGCTCGACACCGCTGCGACCGTGCTGGACGCCTCCAAGACCGATCTGACGCAGCCCGATCGGACGAGCAGCGACGCCCGCCCGCTCTGGCGCACGCTGGACCATGTCGTCGTGCTGGCATCCTCGCGCGGACAGATCGAGTCGGTGGCGCTCACCAACGGGGCGTGGGCCGACGCGACGAAGCTCGTGCTCACCGCGATCGTGCCGGATCGCATCCGCTTTCACGCCCACGGCATGCAGAGCGACCTCGGACACCTGCACGGCGGGCTGCCGGCCCGGATCGTCCCGCCGCGAGGCGGTTCCATCGATTTACAGGACACCATGGAAGGCACGCTGACCGTCGGCATCTCGGGCGACCCGCGCGAGCGAACGATCGACCTCTACACCGTGCCCGAACGCCTCGCCGACTGGGCGCGACCCGGAGTGACGGCTCACCTCGAGATCACCCTCGCGGAGACGAACAGTGAACTTGCCATTCCGGCCGGTGCCGTCATCCAAGACGGCCTCACGCGACTCCTGTTCCGACGTGATCCCCGGGATCCCGACAAGGTGATCCGGCTCGATGCCGACCTCGGCGTGAGCGACGGCCGATGGGTGGTGATCCAGAGCGGGTTGCGCGAGGGAGACGAGGTGGTGCTCGATGGCATCTATCAACTCATGCTGGCGACATCGGCTTCAAGTCCCAAGGGCGGCCACTTTCACCCGGACGGCAGCTTCCACGAGGGGGACGAGTGAAGTTGAGACCCGCGCATGGAATCCGAATCACTGGAGTTTGCCGACGGCTCTGACCGCCACACGACCGGCAGCGGCCGCTGACTGGAGATACACTTGCTCGCCAGACTGATCGAAATCTCGCTCAAATACTCGTCCCTGGTCCTGATCCTGTGCGGCCTGCTGGTTGCATTCGTCGGCTACCGGATTCCCCAAATGCCGGTCGACGTCTTTCCCGAGCTCAACGCGCCGATGGTCGTCATCATGACGGATGCCGGCGGACTGTCGGCCGACGAGATGGAACAGTACGTCACGTTTCCGATCGAAAGCTCGGTCAACGGGCTACCGGGCATCCGACGGGTGCGAAGCGGTAGTGCCGGCGGTCTGTCGCTCGTCTGGGCGGAGTTCGACTGGGGCACCGACATCTACCGGGCCCGACAGCTCGTGACCGAGCGCCTGGCGACGGTGCGGGAGCTGCTCCCGGCCGACGCCCACGCCGAAATCACGCCCATCACCTCGATCACCGGAGAAATCATGCTCCTGGCCCTGTCGTCTCCGGACGGCCGGGTAAGCGATCTCGATCTTCGCGCCTACGCAGAATTCGAACTTCGCAACCGCCTGCTGTCGATCCCGGGCGTTTCACAGATCGTCGCCATCGGCGGCGAGCTTCCGGAATACCAGATCAACGTGCGCCAGGATCGTCTTAAGCTCCATGAACTGACCATCGATGACGTGGTGAACGCCGCGCGCGCCGCACACAGCACCGCCGGCGCGGGCTATCTTCCCAACGTCGAACGGCGCGAACTGCCCATCCGCCAGACGGCGCGGGTGACCGGCGTCCGTGACATCCAGCGCACGATCATCAAGTACCACGACGGCGTCCCCGTGCTCATCGGCCAAGTCGCCGACGTCGTGCTCGGCCCGTCGCCGAAGCGCGGCACCGCGGCCGACCAGGGCCGCTCGGCGGTGGTGCTGACCATCCAGAAGTCCCCCGGCGCCAACACCCTCACGCTCACGGCCGACGTCGACAGCGCCCTCGACGAGATCGAGAAGAGCATTCCCGCGGGCATCGTGCTGAACAGGAAAGTCTTTCGCCAGGCGAACTTCATCGAGCGGTCGGTCAGCAACGTTCAGCACGTGCTTCGCGACGCCGTCATCATCGTCGCGGTGATCCTCGTGCTGTTTCTCATGAACGCCCGCACGACGATCATCACGCTCACCGCGCTGCCCGTCTCCATCGCCGTCGCGCTTCTCGTGCTGTGGACCTGGGGGCTCTCGATCAACGTCATGACGCTCGGCGGGCTGGCCATCGCCATCGGCGAACTCGTGGACGACGCGATCATCGACGTGGAAAACGTCTACCGCCGCCTCCGCGAGAACTGGACGCGTCCGGCGGAGCTTCGCAAACCCGACGTACAGATCATTCTCGACGCCAGCAACGAAATCCGCGGGGCGGTCGTTTTCGCGACGATCATCATCGTCATGGTTTTCGTGCCGCTGCTGTTCCTCCAGGGGCTCGAGGGCCGCTTTTTCCGGCCGCTGGGCATCATGTACATCGTTTCGATTCTCGCCTCTCTGGTCGTCGCCCTGACGCTGACCCCCGCGCTCTGCCGACTGCTTCTTGCCCGAAAGGGCGGGGGCGAGCCGCCCGCATCCGGCCGCCACGGCGACGGCCTGCTCGTCCGCTGGCTCAAAAGGCGCTACGAGCCCTCGCTTCGCACGGCCATCCGCCACCGAAGGTCGGTGCTTGCCGCCGCCTTCCTGGCGACAGCCCTGTCGCTCTGGCTGGCGACCACCTTCGGCACAAGCTTTCTGCCCGGCTTCAACGAGGGCACCTTCACCGTCTTCCTGATGAACCCGCCGGGCACCTCGCTGATCGAGAGCGACCGCGTCGCCCGGGGCATCGAATCGCGGCTCACCGCAATCACGGGTGTCACCAGCGTGACCCGGCGCACCGGCCGCGCCGAGCGCGATGAGCACGCCCAGCCGCCCAGCGATTCGGAAATCGACGTCGTTCTCGCTCCGGACGCCGACAAGACCGAGGTCCACCGGCGGATCCAGGACATTCTGCACGACGTCCCCGGCATCGTGACCAGCGTCGGCCAGCCGATCGAGCACCGGCTCAGCCACATCCTCTCCGGCACACCCGCGGCCATCGCGATGAACATCTACGGCGACGACCTCGGCCAGCTTCGCGAAATGGCCCGGCGGATCGAGGGCGAACTCAAACAGATTCCCGGCTTGCGCGACGTGAACGCCGCCCGCGAGGTGATGGTCACCTCGCTTCCCCTGCGCTACCGGCTGGAGGACCTCGCTGCCGCCGGGCTGTCACCCGCTTCCGCAGCCACGCAGGTGCAGCAGGCCCTCTACGGCGAGCGCGTGGCCGAGGTGCACCAGGGCGTGCGGCGGTACGGCATGGTCGTGCGGCTGGCCGAGGAGGAGCGGCAGACGATCCGGCAGGTGCGCGATCTCCAGCTTCGCGGCCAGGAGGGAGCATGGGTGCGGCTTTCGGAGGTCTGCGACATCGGCCCGGAAGAGACCTCGAACCTCATCGCCCGCGAGAACGCCCGGCGCAAGGCGGTCATCTCCTGCAACGTCGCCGAGGGGTTCAACCTGGGTGACACGGTCGAGGCGGTGCGACAGCGCGTGGACCCGATCGTCCACGCCGCGGGGCTCGCGATTCACTACGGCGGCCAGTTCGAGGCCCAGCAGTCGGCCGCGAAGACAATCTACTGGGCGGGGGCGGGTGTGACGCTGGTCATGCTCCTGCTGCTGCAACTCTCGAGCGGCTCGTGGCGGGCGGCGGGGCTCGTCATGGTCAACCTGCCGCTGGCGCTGATCGGCGGCATCGCGGGCGTCTATCTGACCGAGTGCGAGAATCCGCTGCGCAACACGCTGGCCCTCGTAGGCTTGTCGTCCGCCCGCTACGAGGCCCCGGTGGTCTCGATCGCCAGCATGGTCGGCTTCGTGACCCTCTTCGGCATCGCCGTGCGAAACGGCATCCTGCTGGTGAACCACTACCGCCAGCTCATCACCGTCGAGGGGCGGCCGCTGGGCGAGGCAATCATCCAGGGCTCGATGGAGCGGCTGGTGCCGATCCTGATGACGGCTCTGTCCGCCGCGCTCGGCCTGCTGCCGCTCGCGCTGGCCCGCGGCGAGCCGGGCAGCGAACTGCTCGCGCCGCTGGCGATCGTGGTGCTGGGCGGCCTCGTCACGTCCACTTTCTTGAATCTCGTCGTCGTGCCCGCCGGGTACGCGCTGGTCTTCGGGTTGAAGGTCAACCCGGATAATTCCGGTGTCACCGCTTCGCCACCGGCGGAGCCCATGAAAGGAATCTGAATCATGTCAACTCAATTGAAGCCGCTGGTCCTCGTCGCCGCCGTGACCGGTTTGTTCGCCCTGTCCGCCTGCGACCGCGGCGGCGAGCAGTCGAAGCCGTCGAGTGGCGACGACAAGACGACCCCGAACGCGACGGCCCCGAACGGGACAGCCCCCAATGCGACGGCCGCTGATGCCGGAGACAAAAAGCCCGCCGCGACCGGCCATCACAGCGGCGCGGTCGTCGAACTCGGCGAGACGACCGCGAACGGCAAGAAGGTCCGCGCCTCGCGCGACGCGGGCGAGGTCAAGGCCGGCGGCGACTCGCCCATCGACATCTGGATCGACGGCGGCCTCGGCGACGCGGCGGCCGTTCGATTCTGGATCGGCGCCGAGGACGCGAAGGGCTCGATGAAGGCGAAGGCCGACATCGAGGATGGCCACTGGCACACCCACGCCGAGGTGCCCGAGTCCTTCTCCGACGAAAGCCGCCTCTGGGTGGATGTGGAGTGGAAGGATGGGACGAGCACGGTGGTGGGGTTTGATCTTAAGCCAT
>CALLKH010000384.1 GCA_938008425.1 uncultured Planctomycetaceae bacterium
GGCGAAACGGTGACGGAACTGACCTTCTACCAGTCCACCCTCGGCGGCGACGGACCGACGTACACCGTCCTCTCCCGGCACCCGATGGGAGCGATGGCTGCCACCTAGTCGTCACTTCGACAGATCGTAGCAGACGATCCGATTCAGATTGCGGGCGAACAACCGGCCGCCGCTCAGCGTGGGCACGGTCCAGCAGCGGCCCTTGAGGATCTGAGCCTCCCCCGACGGCTTGAACTCCGACGTGGAAGGCGGCGCGACGCGAAGCAGGCCGTCTTCAGAGAGCGCGATGATGGTTCTGTCAGCCAGAAGTACCGTTCCGTTCGCCCCCCGTTCGCGCCAGTGCCGTTCGCCCGTCATAAAGTCCACGCAGGAGAGCGACTTCTCGTCGAAGCCGATCAGCTTTCCGTCGCAGAGCACCGGCGTCTGGAACTTGTTAAGCATGACCTTGCTCTTCCAGACCTCCTTCGCGGCGAGCCGATCCCCCTCTTCGCTCAGTTTGAACAGACCGCAGCCGGTGTGATACCCGGAGCCGAGCCAGAGGTGGCCGTCGTGGTAGATCGGCGTCGCGGCGTTGACGTTCCAATCTGTTTTCCACGGAATTCGCAGCACTTCGCGGCCGGTCTTGATGTCGGCCACGATCGCCATCTTTCCGAGGAACCCGCAGACGTAGTTCTTTCCGTTGAAGGTGAACGGATAGGGCGACGAGTATCCGGGCGAATCGTCGTCGCCGCAGTGCCACACTTCGCGGCCGCTGTCTCTTTCCAGCGCCTTGATCGCCCCACTCTTCCCACCGGTGACGACGATCGCCAGATCACCGGCCACGAGCACCGAACTGGAGTAGCCCCACATGGGACGATTTTCAAACGATCGCGACCAGACCTTCGATCCGTCGGCAGCCTTGAAGCATCCGACGGTCCCGTTGGCGCCCATGATGAAAACCTGCTCGCCGGCCACCGTCGGCGTCGCCCGGGCGCCATCGCCCCACTCGCTCTTGTAGTTGTCTTCGATCTCACTCTTCCAGACGATCCGGCCGTCGGCGGTGTCGAGGCAGAACAGCGCCTGCTTTTCGTTGTCGATGCCGCAGGTGTAGAGACGATCGCCAACCACGGAGATGCCGCTGAAGGCGGAGCCGATCTTCTGCTGCCAGAGCTTCTTCGGCTTGGCATCCCATGCCTTCTTGAAACCGGACTCGGCGCTGACGCCGTTGTACGTCGGCCCGCGCCAATGCGGCCAGTCGTCGGCGCGAAGGAGCGGCGTCGACGCTGTCTGGGCGAAAATGATCAAAGGGATGCAGAGGCGAAGAGCTGTCTTCATGTCGGTCACCTGTCCTGGGTGTTCGTTGACGCCCCCGTGGCGACATTCGATTCCATGCTAGCTCTAATGAGAACGCGGGGCAAACGCCGGCCTTTCGGCGATGACGAACATCGGATACGCTCAGCACCCTGAAATCCGGCTGAATCAAGTGCGAATGAACACCAGCGAAACACAACTCAGACGTGAGATCTGCGACATCGGCCGTCGCATGCACACCGCGGGGCTGGTCGCCGGCACCGACGGGAACATCTCCGCGCGACTGGGAAACAATCGATTTCTGATCACGCCGAGCGGCAGCTGCCTGGGGCTGATGGAACCGCGCGACCTGGCGGTCATCAATTCGAAGGGCGAGGCGCTCCCCGGAAGTTCGAAGCCCTCCAGCGAGCGATGGATGCACCTTTGCGCCTATGAAAGACGGCCCGACATTCAAGCCGCGATTCACGCCCACCCGCCGACCACAATCGCGTTGACGCTCGCCGGCGTGGCGTTCGACCCCTGCGCACTGCCGGAGGTCATCATCGCGTTCGGCCGCGTGCCCGTGACGGCCTACGCGACACCGGCGACCGAGGAGGGCGCAGTGGTGATTCGCGAGTGGATCTCGCGGTACGACGCGCTCGCGCTGGATCGCCACGGCTCATTGACCGTCGGCAAGACGCTGTACGACGCCCTCTTCAAACTCGAGAAGCTCGAACACGGCGCCCACGTCATATTCATGGCACACCAACTCGGCCGCGTCAAATCCCTGCCACCTGAAGAGATTTCGAAACTGGCGTCGCTCCGCGAGCACTTCGGCCTCGGACGGGCGGACGACATCTCCCCGCAATGCCTGCCACCCGGCACCGTGTCACCGCGCATCACGCGCGGGCCGGATTCATACTAAACCTGACGTAGCCTGAATTGCAAGTCGCCGCGGTTGCGAACTGCTGACATTTCCACGCGTGGCATTCCCTTCGCAGATCGCACCTCGCCCCACCTGATGCCAAGCAACCGACAGGGGCACAGCCATCTCCGACATCGGCAACCAGCCGTGAGCGGCAATTCGTGCGAACTGCCCGGTCAAACGAACAATTGTTAGCCGGACCGATCGCGGTTCTGGCTTTCCAAGAGCGGGTTTTAGTCGAATCGAACCGGAATACGTTCAAATCGTCACACCCGCGGAGAGTGGCTTCCCGACACGACCGGCGGCCCCCTGGAGACACCAGGGCGTCATACGAGTGTCATTGCATGACGAGTCGGCAACGGCACTTAGGAATCGCGAACGCCGCATGGACTCGACACTGAACCGGCACACCAGTCGATGTTTGTAAAAACGGTCACATTTGTCTTTGGTTTGAAAAAACCGGTGCTAGAATCCCGGTGGGTTGGAAAGCGTAATGGGATTCGACGCGCATTCATGGGTCGTCAGACTGCGGCCACATCTAAGACTTGAAAACCCCCTAACAGAAGGTCACGGAGCCATGTCCTCTGAACCGACGTCAGCCATTTCCTCGCTGGAGGAGTTATTGCGCGCCGCTCGCGACGGGGTGTTCGCGATCGATCGAAACGGGAAGTGCATCTTGTTCAATCCCGTGTGTGAGCGAATCACCGGCTATCGCGCCACAGAGATGACGGGAATCGGTCCCACGCCGTTGGCGACGGATGCGCCAGGTGAAACTCGGGGACGGCTGCTTTCCGATCTGATCAGCCCGCCCCGCGCGATTTTCGAGGGCAGTCAGACAACGATACGCCGCCGCGCAGACATCAATCGCGCCGATGGACAGCGTATCCAGGCCGAAACCATACTGACGGCGATTCGAGATCAGGCCGACAGCGTGTGTCTCCTGCTCGGCATCCTGCGTGATGTGACCGGCTCGCTCAGGGGCGAGATTGAGTCCATCCAGGACATGGCCCGGCTGCGCGAGCGCATCATTGCCATCCGCCGCGATCACCAGTCTGTGTACGGTTTCGATGATGTCCCCAGCCGGTCGCCCGCCATGCTGCCGGTGCTCGATCGCATCCGCGCAGCCACTCGCGACTCCGCCGCGGTGCTGATTCATGGTGAACCGGGAACGGGCAAGGAAACCATCGCCCGGACCATCCACGCCCACGGACCCGAGGCGAAGGGGCCGTTCATCGTCGCCGATTCGACCGCCATTAGCAGCGAACACCTCGAGTCGGCGCTCTTCGGCGTCGCCGGCCGAACGCCCGGGCTCATTCACGCGGCCTCGGGCGGTGTTCTGTTTCTCGACAGAATCACGGCGATCCCGACCGCGATCCAGGCGCGCCTCCAGCGCGTGCTGGAGATGGGAAAAATCGAAGACGCGATCTCCGGCCGGCCCATGCCGATCAACGTTCGATTCATCTGCGGCACTGACCGCCCTCCTGAGGAATCCATACAACGCCAGGAGCTTCGCAAGGACCTTTACTACTGCATCAACATCCTCTCGATCGAACTGCCGCCGCTGCGCAATCGGTGCGAGGACATTCCGATTCTCGTCCAGCCGATACTCGAACAGCTCAACGCCACCCACGTTCGCCAGATTACATCCGTCGAACCCGAGGCGTGGGAGCAGTTGTCGCGTTACGGCTGGCCGGGGAACATCCGCGAGCTTCGGCGGGCAATTCAATCGGCCCACGCCATCGGCGAAGGCGAAACGCTTCGCGCCGAGGATCTGCCGCCCGAGGTTCGCGGGCTGGCGCCGTCGCCATCTGCCCAACCCGATTCCGCATCACTCGAACTCGATCCCTACCTTGAAAGTATCGAACGGGAAGCGATACTCAGGGCCCTGGCGGCGGCTGACTGGCAGCGCAACCGCGCCGCCGAGCTGATGAAGATTTCGCGCAGCCGGCTCTACCGCCGCATGGAGGCACTGGGGATCGACCCCCGCGACCACTCTTGAGCAAACGCAAAGCGACCGCCGCGATCGTCGTCTGCAACGATAATCTCAGGCACATGGCCGCGCTGGCGGACCAGTCGTGCGACCTGATCTACATCGATCCCCCTTTTGGAACGCAGAAGAAACGCCGACTCACCGAATCCGCCGCCGCATACGATGACCGATGGGACGGCGGCCTGAAATCGTTTCTCGCCTTCATGCATCCGCGGCTGGCGGAATGCCACCGGCTGCTCTCTGAGCGCGGCACGCTTTACGTGCATCTCGACTGGCGGGCGTCGCACTACGTCAAGATTCAGCTTGATACGATCTTCGGCGCAAGGAATTTTCTCAACGAGATCATCTGGCACTACCGCACCGGCGGCAGCTCGACCCGCTGGTTCGGCCGAAAGCATGACGCGATCCTCGTCTATGCGAAGAAGATCGGCAGCCACACCTTCAATGTTCTTCGCGAAGGGATCTTTCGCACCGACGGCCTCAAGTACGACGCCGACGGCCGGCCGTACAAGACGACGCGCAAGGGCCCGCTCTATTTCAATGCCGCCGGCCCGGCACTGACCGATGTCTGGGACATTCCGTTCCTTTCGACCGTTTCCAATGAACGCGTGGACTGGCCGACGCAGAAGCCGCTGGCGCTCCTGGAGCGGATCATCAAATGCAGCTCAAACCCCGGCGACACGGTGGCGGACTTCTTCTGCGGCAGCGGGACGACGCTCGTGGCGGCGAAACGGCTCGGCCGAAGGGCGATTGGGTGCGATGTTGAGAAGCGGGCGGTGGGGATTACGCGGGAGCGGTTGAAGGCGGAGCCGGCGGGGGAAATGTAGAATGGAGAATGCAGAATGTAGAGTGAAGAGAGGGCGCAGTCCTGTGGCACTGGTTTTCAACCAGTGTGGGGTATCACAGGTTTTCAACCTGTGAGCAAGGCAGTTGGCTCATTGATTTGAGGTTTAAAGAGGCCGATCAAGAGCCGCCCTCGTGAAGACTGACTCTTTCGCCCCTCCGGGGCTTTTTGATTTCCTTGCGAACTCAACGCCGGGTTCCGCTTCGCTGCACCCGGGGCTACATTCTTTCGCCCCTTCAGGGCTGAGATTTCGAGAAGCCAAGTGGTCGAGGGGCCATGAGCCGAGGCGAATGAAAAAAGCAAAATGAAAAATGAAAAGAGCGACATGGGACGGGACGACGGCGAACATGGCGACGCGAACAGCCGTC
>CALLKH010000385.1 GCA_938008425.1 uncultured Planctomycetaceae bacterium
GGCGTGTTCAGTCGCGGAGCGCCAAACGGCGAATCCGATTCGATGGGTGATCCGCGCGGAGGCAGCAGCTCAATTCTGAAAATCAGCGTGAACCCGCGCCGGCGGGCTTTCGATTCTGGAAGTAATCCCGCGCCCATTCAATCGTGCGCTTCAGCCCGGCGCGGAAATCCGTCACAAACTCGATCCCGAGGTCCCGCCGGATCTTCATATTGTCAATCTCGAAGACCTTGATGTCGCCCGGCATCCAGTCCTTGTACTCGATCTTCTGGTTCTTGATGCCCAGGTCGTCGGCCACCATCTGCGCCAGTTCGGAAATCGTCACCTTGATGCCCGAGGCGCAGTTGTACGCCTGCGCCCGCGACTTCTTCGACGTGGCCGCCAGGAGGTTTGCCTTCACCACATCTTCAACGGCCGTGAAGCTTCGCTGCTGCGTGCCGTCGCCGAAGATCGTGATCGGCTGCCCCTGGAGCATCGACCGCACGAAGATCGACACGACGCCGCCGACCTCGCTCGACTCCTGCCGCGGACCATAGACATGAAAATATCGAAGGACCGACGTATCAAGGCCATAGAGATGATCGAACGCCCGCACGTATTTCTCGCCCGCCAGCTTGCTGACGCCGTAGTAAGACGTCGGCACCAGCGGGTGCTCCTCGTCCTGCGGGAAATACTGCGCCTCGCCATAGACCGAACCGGTCGAGGCGTGAACGAACTTCCGAACCTTGTGCTTGACCGCGAGTTCCAGCAGGTTGAACGTTCCCTCCGCGTTGATCTGAAGATCCCGGCGGGGGTTGTTCAGGCAGATCGTCTTCTTCGACGCCGCCTGGTGGAATACGACCTCAACGCCGGGAAAGAGCTTCTCCAGCCCGGCGAAATCGGTCACATCGCACTTGACCTCGTGGAAATTCTGGTAGCCCTTGAGGTGCTCCAGATTCTCAGGCTTGCCCGCGAAGTAGTCATCAACGCTGATCGTCTCCACCCCAAGCTTGACCAGCGACTCCACCAGATGGCTGCCGATGAAACCCGCGCCGCCCGTCACGAGCGCCTTGCGAAACGGAAAATCCATGATGACTCCCTGCCAGTCAGGCTCGACGACGGGCCGACCCGTCCATCCAGCGCGCGAGGCTCATTGAACAAAAAACAGGCCGCCCCGCCGCCACGAAGGCCGCGATGTGACCCGGTATCCGAATCCGAGTCTATCCCCGGTTCGAGCCTGATTCAACCAACACCCCGGCCGGCCGGCCCGGACCAAGCCTTCCAACAAGGTGGCGGTCCATTCCCCCGGGTCGGGTTTCGCCGCATATACTGAGCCTCTCCATTTCGAACCGGCATCGGCCCGCGACAGGCGGCGGCCGCCGGGTCGAAGGGTGACTGCTTCAGACATGACCGACGCGCCGACACCAGACACTTCACGCCCCGCCGGACGAGCACTGACCGTGCTTCGCTACCTCGTACCCATCCTGCTTCTCGGCGCGATCCTCTGGACCACCGACTGGGCCCGCCTCGTTGAATGCACCCGCGCCGCGAACCCGTGGCTCCTGGCCGGCGCGTTTGTCCTCTATCAGCTCGCGATCTTCGTGCAGGGCCTCCGCTGGCACGACCTGCTTGAAAGCGATACCACCCGCTGGCCGTTCTGGCGGATTCAGTATGTGAATTACATCTCGATGTTCTTCGACGGGTTCACCCCCGGAAAGCTCGGTAGCGACACCTTCCGCGTCGCCGCGTTTCGATCCTCCGGGCGAATTCACTATCTCGTCATCTCGCTGCTGGCCCTGCGGCTGCACGCCATGGCCGCCAACATCGTGCTGGCCGCAATCGTCGGCGGCATCGTGCTCTCCATCAAGCACGGCTGGCTCAAGGTGGCTGTACCCGAACTGGTCGCCATCCTGCTGCTCGCCTGGCTGATACCGAAGGCGTACCAGGCGATTCGAAAGGGAACGCTTCACGTCAAGTACAAGACCACCGGCCTCAAGCAGTCCATCGCCGTTCAGATTTCCCGCGCCCACGATGCGGTGAAGGCGATCTATTCGAACCCGAGGACCCTCCGGCGATCCTCGATCCTCGTCACGCTGTACATGCTGATCATCGTCTCCGTTTACTACCTGACCGGCCTCGCCTTCAAGATGACCCTTCCCTTTCAGAACTATCTGGCCGTCGTGCCGCTGCTGATTCTCGCGTCGGTCATTCCGATCAGCGTTCAGGGCCGCGGCCTGACCGAGATCGTGGCGATCGGCTGCTGGCAGGGCCTTCGCGCCTCGCAGGAGCAGATTCTGCTGACCTGCCTCGCCGTCTTCGCAATCATGATGATTCAGGGACTCGTCGGCGGAGCGGTCTGGGCTTTTTCGCCAAAGACCCCGGCGCCAGCCGAGGCGGCGGTTCCCCATCCACCCCCTACACCCGGCGCTCCTTGAAGAGGACGTTTTGACACCCGCGCGGCCGCCTATTACTTTCGACGAATTCAACCTCGTGGGCCTAAGATCGCAATGAGTGAGACCGCCAAAGCTACCGCGATGAACGGCAACACGCAGACCGCCAACCCCGGCGACCCCAACGCCGTCCTGACCGAGGCCGATGCGATCCTCGACGGCCCGCCGCCGCACGACATCGGCGTCGCAGCGGGGTCGCTCCGGGAGTGGATCGACCTGTCGCGCCTCGCCGAGAACTGGCCGCAGCCGAGTGCGATCGCCCCCATCCCAAGCTACTACTGGCAGCAGACCAAGGCGCACGTCACGCACATCGCCAATGTGCTTCGCTCTCCGGCGCTGGCGGACCAGATCGACGCGACGACCCGTTCCGGCCTGCTATCGGCCCTGCACAGCTTTCTGCAACTCGGTGCCATTTACACCACCAACGCCATGCAGGCGGTGCAGGGAAACCCCGAGGAGCGGGAGATTCGCTACGACATCGACGACAAGATGCGCGCGGAAGTCGTCAAGTCGATCGTCGACGGCTGGATGCCCGCCGACGCGCCGGGACGAACACTGCCCGGCCTGATGGAACTCTTCCAGAGCTCGGATAAGTACGCCCCGAAATCACTCGGGAGCATGAACACCTATTTCAAGCTGATCGATTACCGCCTCGCAAAGCTGGAGAATCGTCCCGCTGTTCGCGCACCCGTCTACATCCGACGGCTGGTCAGCGAGCCATCCATCGTCACCGTCGGCGCCTCCGTCAAATTCACCATCCACTACTACAGCAAACACCGCACAATCCGAGACGCCATCATTCGCCTGGCCGGTCGATCCCGTCCCGCCGAATCGGGACCCAGCGGCCGCAAGGATTTCTGGGCGCTTCGTGACATCAATTTCACGGCGCATCCCGGCGACGTCGTCGGCATCGTCGGCGCCAACGGTTCCGGCAAAACGACCTTCCTCAAGACGCTCGCCGGCATCCTCGGTCCGGATCGCGGGACTGTCACCGTCAAGGGCAAGGTCGGCTGCCTGCTCAGCTTCGGCGTCGGATTCAATGCAAACCTCAGCGGCCGCGAGAATGTCTATCTAAACGGCTCGATCCTGGGCCTGAGCCAGCGCGATATTCGCGAGCGGATGGAGGCGATCATCGAATTCAGCGAACTGCGCGATTTCATCGACGCCCCCGTGCGAACCTATTCCGCGGGGATGCGCGGCCGCCTCGGATTCTCCATCGCGATCCATATCGACCCGGATGTGCTCATCCTCGACGAGGTGCTCACCGTCGGCGACGCCTACTTCCGCGACAAGGCGGGCTCGATCATCGACAAGTTTCAGAACGAGAACAAAACCGTGGTCGTCGCCAGCCACAGCATGAATCTCATTCGAGAGAAATGCAGCAAGGCCGTCTGGCTGGACAAAGGAACGATTCGAATGGAAGGCGACCCTGACGATGTGGTCCGCGCTTATGTCGCGGGGTGCCGAAGCGCGTCCAGCATGAACGATGAATGACGCCGTCGCCGCAGCGCCAGTCGCCTACTTCAACAGATTCACGCCGAAATACCGACGCGCGAAAATCACGGTCAGCGCCCCCTGGAGAATGTACGCCGTGCCGGTCGCAATCGCCGCGCCGTTGATGCCGAACGCCGGAATCAGCGCGAGATTCAGCACCAGGTTGACCAACACCACGATGACCATCAGCAGTGTCTGCGCCCCGGGGCGTCCGCCCTGGAACAGGATGGCGCCCATCGGCGCGACGCCCGATTGCACGACAATTCCGACCAGCAGAATGGCGAACGCAATCGCGCTCTCGTCGTAGCCCTTGTCCGGAAGAAAGAACCGCATCACGAACGGATACAACACGATCGCAACCAACGCGATCGCCGCCATCAGCAGAAACATCACCCGGCGCGTCTTGCGGGCGACCCACTCGATGCGTTCCATGTCGTTCTCGGCGAATGCCTTCCCGATGATCGGCGTCACGTTTCGCTGGATCACCACGGGAATCTGAAAGAACCCCTCGGCCAGCGTCGACGCCATCGAGTAGAGCCCGACCACGGCGTCGGAACGAAACGCGCCAAGCATGATCGCATCAAGCCGCGTGTTCAGATCCGAGACCAGACCCGACAACACGCCACGGGCGCCGAATGAAAAATGTGCCCGCATCCGGGCGCCGAGGTCGAG
>CALLKH010000386.1 GCA_938008425.1 uncultured Planctomycetaceae bacterium
GACTTGCTGCTGTTGATCGTCGCGCTGACCATGCTTGTGACGCCGCTGCTGTTCATCCTCTACGACAAGGTTATCGCGAAGGTCTATTGCGGCGCCGCCGAGCGTGAGCCAGACCAGATCGAGGAATCGAACGACATCATTCTCGCCGGATTGTTCCATCGCGTTCGAGAGCAGTTCGATGACAACCTGCTCAAGATTTCTTCGATCGCCGAGAATCACGACATCCTCCGCGGTGAGTTCCTCCTCGACGCCGATTTTCCGTCGGGCGAATTCGGAACGAAGCTCGCGAATCGCGAGCGACACCACCTCGCGGAGATTCACCTTCTCGAACCCCTCCTGGTTGGAGCGGGCCATGTTGAGCAGCCCCGTCACCCGGTCGCCGAGCCGGCAGCCTTCGTTGAGAATATCCTTCAGACGATCCGTCGAATCCGGATCCATTTTTCCGACTTCCAGCGCCAGCTGCGCGGAGCTTCGAATCGCCGCGAGCGGGTTGCGAATACCGTGCGCCACGCTTGAACAGAGCTCGCCGATGGCCGCCAGCCGTTCGCGCCGCTCCTCCTTGACGCGCCGCTTCTCTTCCTCGAGGGCGCGGTCGATCTTCTGAAGCCGCCGGCCGAAGAGAAGCAGCCCCGCGAGAAGCGTGATCACCAGCGCGATGACGATGCGCTCGATGACCATGCGCGAGTTGAGGTCGGCGTCGTGGCGATCGATCAACTCGTTCCGATAGCCGGCGCTGCGCTGGGCGAGAATGCCGAGCGTTTTGAGCCCGTCATGCTGCATGCGATCCATGCGGGCCATGACCGGGCCGGCCGACGCGAGAATGTCCTCTCGCTCGGATTCAGCGGCGCCGCTCTTCCAGATGCGTTCGAAGATTTCGACGAGTTGATCCGACTCCGCGGTCATGAGCGCCACAATGTCACGCAGCCGCTCGATGTCGGCCTGCCATTTGACCTGGCCGCCGGTGGGGTAGCTGCTGGAAAGTTCGGGCGCATCCCGAAGCGCGGCGTTCATGTTGGACTTGGCGATGATGTACTTTCGCCGGGTCAGGTCGTGCTCCTCCACCGACGCCGTGTCGAAGAGATCGTTTCCCGGGGCGTTCATTTCGATGATGCGCTGCTGGGCGGTGAGAACCCAGTCGGCCTGGGCCTGGAGGCGATCGGATTCATCGCGGAAGCTCTCGAAGCTGGCGAGCGTCGCTTGATGAAGTTGAAGGCTCAGCATGATCACCACCACGTCGGAGACAGCGAGGACGAGAAAGAAGTGAAACCATCGGATTCGAGGCACGATCGGTCTCCCGTATTCGTTCAAGGATGAACCGCGAACGCACACACTGTGCGTGTATGCACACACGCGACCTGTGCATAGGCACACAACTCTAACCGATCTGCCCTGGGTCCGAGCGACAAGTTGACTCGCCCTCCAATTCTAAATTCTTACATTGCAGCGAGTTACGGAGAATTGAGCCCGCATTCGCCTCTTGAGAGTGATGCAAGGCCGGTGCCACGCCAAGAATTGGGGGGAAGACTGATTCAAGACGAAACTGCGACTGGATTATCGGGCCGCAGTAGTCGCTACGAGCGAAGGAGGGTGCGGTACTCCTCGAGATTCCGCTCGTAGTAGGACAGGCTCGACGCGAGGCCGCCGGGGCGATTTCGAAGGCGCCAGATCCGGGCGTGCTCACGCATGATGGCGCGCATCTCCCGCGCAAGTCGCTTCGCAGACATTACGCGCGCGTTCGAATCCGCCGGCGCCTGAATCAACCGAAGTCGGTGACAGGCGTGCTCCAGCACGTCCAATGTCAGTCGAATCTCATCCATCACCAGCTTTGCGTCGTCCGATTTCGGCGCCGCCTTCGCGAGCGAGCCGCGGATCATCGCAATGCGATCCTCAATCCGCCCCACCGCCGACGGCTTCACGCCGAACGACGATTTCGGATCGAACAAGTCGCCCGCCAGGCACGAGAAAAGAACGCTTCGATTCTTCTGAAGCGCGCCGGAGAGTTCGTGAACGCGTCCCGCATCGAGCCATGCACGACCGAGAACGCCCTTCTTGTCCTCGAAAACACGGCGACTGAGTTCGTCGCCGAGGTCGATGTCGGCGTTCGACTTTCGACACCATGCCACCGCGGCGGCATACAGAAATCCGGCGTAGCTCACGGGAAGGGTCTGGCGATGGCCGTAGTCGCCCCAGTCGGTGAGGAGATACCCCTCCGCGCCGGCGGTTCGACCCGCTTCGGCCGCGGCGAGCAGGTTCGCCTTCATGTTCGACGTTCGCCCGGCGATGCTGCACCAGCTCGATGTACCGGGACACACATAGAACGGCACGCCCGCCTTCGCCGATCTCGAACACTCCAGCTCGAACGGATGATCGGCTTCGTAACCCCAGACGAGCGATGTCACGTCGCGCGGCAGCCGGTCGATCATCTCCGGGTTGTGCTGAATCCAGTCGCTCCAGAACTGAATGCGCCGGCCATGCACGGCGGCCGCGCGGCGGATCTTCATGAGAAAATCGAAATACACGCGGCCGGCGCCGATCTCCTCGCATCGCTTCCTGCTCTTGCCCTGGCCGAGTTCGAAGGGCTCGTCGCACCCGACGTTTAGAATTCGACTGGAAAAACAGGGCAGGAGTTCGGCGTAGAGCGAATCGACCAGCCGGATGGATCGAGGATCGATCGGATTGAGGGTCGTTGGCAGCGTACGCGTCTCGCCCCAGGGCGCAAGATACGGCCCATCGTATTCCGCCAATGGGGCATATCGATCGTGCTTGAGCCAGCGCTCCATGTGGCCGAGTGAGTTCTGATTGGGAACCAGCTCGATGCCGCACGATCGACATTCCCTGTCGATCGTTCGAATCTGAGCGGGTGTGAACGGCGACGCCCCGCGCCAGACCGCCGGATGATCGCGATAGCGAAACGTGTGCTCGATGTAGAGCTGGAGCTGGTTGTATTTGAGCGCGGCGAACATCGCGATGAGCCGCCGCAGCGTCGCCATCGTCGGCACCTTGTCGCGGCTGACATCGAGCATCACGCCGCGAACCTTGAAATCGGGCCAGTCGATGACGTCTACCGCGCGAATCCGATTCCTCGACGCCGCGATGATCGCGCGAAGCGTGATGAGGGCGTATCGAAAGCCGGCTGGAGCCGAGGCCATGATGACGATCCCGGTGCGGCGAATCGCAATCTGGTATGCCTGATCCGCGACCTCGGGCGGCGCGCCGGGCACGGGCGAATTGATCCACTCTACGCGAACAAGTTTCGGCGAAGGCCTTCTCGTGGCGCCGGCCGGAGGCTGGCTCCGCGCGCTGCTGATTTCGATTTCAGCCACACCCTTCATGACGCGCCGGGCGATTTGGCGCAGCTCGGCCGTCAGCTTCGAGGTGGAACGAATTCGAAGGGTCGGCGATCGGGAGATGGCCAATTCGCCGCCGACGGATCTCACCCTTCGCGGGCGCGGCAGGACTGGCAGCGGGGCGTGAATCTTTCGTCGACGGGATGGCGGATTTCGTGCCAAGCGATGTTCGATCTGATGCGTGGATCAGGGCGTCTGGGCGTCGGCGGCGTCAAAATCGGTGGGCGTCGCCGAGTCCTCGGTGTTCTCCGCGAAATGGCCGGACAGCATGGCTTTTTCGTAGCAGCCGACCTTGGCGATCATGCGACCCATCGGCGCCTCGTCGACCGGCAGCAGCGTGAACTCGCCGTTCGTCTCGGCGAAGATTTTTCGCACCAGTTCAAAGTCATGCGGTGGATGCTGAAGCACGGTGTCGCGAAGGAGGAACAGCCGTTCCATACCGCGATCGACGAGCCGCACTTCAAACTCCTCGCCGTTCACTGAGATCCGCTGGGCGACGGTCATGCGCGAACTGAATTCCTCGACGAATTCATCCTCGGGCAGACCGGCCATCCGGCGCGCCTCCATGATCGCTTTCGCGAAGGCATCGAGCACTGCCGCCTCGCGAACGGCCGCCCATTCCTCCTGGCTCGCGCCTTCGTCAGGGAGACGTGCCACGCCCGACGTCTCGAAGATCAGCGCCCGCGGGGCGCGGCGTTTCGACGGGTCATAGCCTTTCTGAACCATCGGTGCGGCGCCATTGTTCCCCGCGTCGATGCGAACGGTGAAGACCTCGGGCGGCGGCGCTTTCTGAACGACCGGCTCGTCATTGGAACTGGAACGATTGCAGCCGACGGCGTTGATCGCGAGCAGACAGACGGCCGATGAAGTGAAAACTAACGCGGGAGAAGTCCGGGAGATTCGCATGACGAAATCCATTTCGCTGGTCGAGACCGACGGCGCTGAGTTGATCCATCAACTCGCGGCGAATGTAGATCGTTCGCCCGGGGCTGTCAAGAAAAATGGGCTATGCGCGAACCTCGACCGGCTTCGCATCGGATCGATCAGAATCCGTCAACGGTTCCGTGACGACGGACGGCTCCGACGCCCTCGCCGCCTGATGCTGGCCGACAAATGTCAGAATCGCGACGTAGAAGAAGCCGACCATGAACAGGCTGAGGAAGAACAGACCGAGCCACATCTTCATGACGATGGCGTAGGCGACGCATCCGCTCATGTAGAAGGCCAGCAGGAGTTCAATCCAGGACTGAATGCGCTTCACATCGAGCTTGTTCTTTCCGGCCTTGCCCCGCCACTGACGATCCGTCGGGGCCATCACGCCAAACTTGGGCGTGCGAACGAACTCGGATTGTCCGCCGAAGAATCCTTCGAGCGCCGCACGGGCGTTGTTGATCGAGATTCCGACGCCCACCGCCATCAGGAACGGCAGATACTTCAGGCTTTCGCCCCAGGTGCGGAAGATCTCTCGCTGGGAGGCAACGTAGAAGCTGCTCGCCGAAAACGTGGCGAGAAGCACCAGCGACATGTCGATGATCACGCGCATCCAGATGTTGTCGCCGAAGAGCGTGTTCTTGTAGTACAGCGCGGGGAACAGCAGGAACGTCAGCATCATCATGAGAAAGTAACTGACGCTGCCCGTCAGATGAAAGAACGCCTCGAGCTTGATCCGCCACGGCAGGCGCGACTTTAAAATGGCCGGCAGCAGCTTGCGGCACGTCTGCGCGCCGCCCTTCGCCCAGCGATGCTGCTGGCTCTTGAAGGCGTTCATTTCCGGCGGCAACTCAGCCGGGCTGGTCACGTGCGGGAGAAACACGAACTTCCAACCCTTCATCTGCGCGCGATACGAAAGATCGAGATCCTCAGTCAACGTGTCGTGCTGCCACCCGCCCGCGTCGGAAATGCACGACTTGCGCCATGCACCGGCCGTGCCGTTGAAGCTCATGAACCGGCCGGATCGGTTTCGGGCGGCATGCTCGATGACGAAGTGGCCGTCGAGGAGCACGGCCTGGGCCTTGGTCAGCAGCGACGAGTCACGGTTGATGTGCTCCCAACGCGCCTGAACCATGCCGACCTTCGGATCGACGAAGTAGTCGACGAGTTCGTCCAGGATGTCGGTGGGCGGGACGAAATCCGCGTCGAAGATGACAATAAACTCACCTCGCGCGACCTTGAGCCCTTCTTCGAGCGCCCCCGCCTTGTAGCCTTGACGGTTATCCCGATGCAAGAGGACGACGTTGTGCCCCTTCGCCTGCATTCGGGCGACGGTTTCCTGCACAATGCCAACGGTTTCATCCGTGGAGTCGTCGAGAACCTGAATCTCCAGCCGGTCGCGCGGATATTCGATCTTGCAGGCCGACTCAATGATGCGCTCCGCCACGAACTGCTCGTTGTACATCGGCAACTGAATCGTGACGAACGGCCGCTCGGCAAACGCGCCGGACTTCTGCGGCATGTTGCGCCGGTATTTGTAATAGAGATAGACCAACTGGTATCGATGAATACCGTAGATCGCGAGAAGCAGGCAGACGCCAAGATGCGCGCTGACCAGAAATATGCTCAATGGGGTGGGATCGTTCATTGTTAGTCGCTGATGCTGTGCCAGCCCGGTCCGACCGGCCACGGCCGGCGCCCGCACCAGCCCTTTGATCGAGTTTCACACCGCAGCCCAGAAATCGTCGTGTCGGCTCGACGATCTGCCGCGTGCGCCCGCATTTGCCGGCGCGCCTAGCTGCCCATCTCTGAATTGCGGGATTTTACGGATTATTGCCGCCCACTGTCAATTTTCGCGCGAAACATCGAATGTGGACCCGCGTTGTTGATGCCTGTGGATTCACGACTTATGTCGATCGGCTTGAGAACGCCGAATTCGCCCGATAGCATGAGTGCCGATACTCGGACCATCCACGAGGGCCTTCCTGCGAATGTCGATCATACTCGAAGCCACCGACGTTCGCGTGGAATACGGCAATTTCGTCGCCCTCCACGGCCTCTGCATGCAGCTTTCGGCGGGGAATCTCGTCGGATTCGTCGGCCCCAATGGCGCCGGGAAGACGACGAGCCTCAAGGCGATCGCCGGCCTGATCCCGATGACGGCCGGCAAGGTGCGGGTGCTGGGGGAGCCCGTCGAGGCGGGCAACACATCGGCCCTGAGCCGAATCGGCTTTGCGCCCGACACCCCGCCGGTGTACGAAGATCTGACGGTGCTCAACTTCCTGCGATTCATCGGGCAGGCCTACGGGCTTCGCGGCCGAAACGTCGATGAGCGCATCGACTTCTGGCTGGAGCAACTCTGGCTGACGGAAAAGCGTGAATCCAAGATCAAGTCGCTCTCCCGCGGCATGCGGCAGCGCCTCACCGTGGCACGCACACTGCTTCCGGATCCGACGCTCATTCTGCTCGACGAACCGGCCGCCGGCCTCGATCCCGCGGGCCGCGTGCAGTTCAGAAAAATGCTGGTCAGCCTTCGCGACCAGGGCCGGGCGCTGATCGTCAGCAGCCACATTCTGGCCGACCTGCATGAGTACTGCACCCACATTGCCATCATGGAAGGCGGGAAACTGCGGCAGTTCGGAACGGTCGCCCAGGTCGTGGGCGGCCAGGAGGACAACCGCTGCCTTTATGCCGCCACGCTGTCCCGCGCCGTGCCCGATCTGGCGCATCAGCTTGCCCGCATACCATCCCTCACCCGAATCGAGGTGCATGGCCGCGAGATCTCGTTCGAGTTCGAGCACGACGACGAAAAGGCGGCGGATCTGCTCGCCACGCTCCTGAAAATGGGCCTGCCCGTGGCACGCTTCGCCCCGATCGAACACGACCTCGAACAGGCCTACCTGCGCACGGGAATCCGCCAGGTCGACTGAATCAATTCACAGTCGGAAGCGGTGCGGCCGTCCTGGCAGTGCGGACACGCGGGGGGTGCCATCCCTGCGGCCGCGCATGAGAATCATGTGCCTGGCACTTCCAATCGGCCCGGGAATTCGATACCATCTCATCGTCATCGATTGAAGGTCCGGAGCCTTGACGATGTCCACCCGCAGGCACATCCGATCCCTGATTCTCGGCGCGACGGCCGTACTCTTGACCGCCGGTTCTACCTACTCGCTCGACACCCTCTATGTACTGAGACCGCCACAGATCTGGGTCCTTCAGGATCTCAACGGTGACGGCGATTATCTCGACTTCGGTGAGACGCAGGTCTTCGCCGACGGTCTTCCCGCGACATCCGGCGACCTGGCTCTCCACAACGGGCGGCTCTACGTATCGAGCGGCGCCGATTCCATCCTGCGGGTGATGGACGTCAACGGCGACGGCGATGCGCTGGATCTGGGTGAGGTCATCGAATACGCACGGGGCTCGGCGCTTCCCGGGTCGACCGGTGAAATCATCGCACTTCCCGACGGCTCGCTGCTGGTGTCCGACCTGATCAATCCCACGCTTCACCTGGTTCGCGATCTCAACGGCGACGATGACGCCCTGGATGACGGTGAGCGTCGAGTCGTCGCCGCCGGCCTCCTGTCTGCGAGAGGCATGAGCCGACGATCCGACGACCGGATTCTCGTCTTGACGGCCGCACAGGCGACACCTGTCATGATCCTTCACGACAGAAACGGCGACGACGACTACGACGACTTCGCCGAGGCAGTGAGCTACGTCGAAAATGCGATCCCGGGGCGCGACCTGGTCGCCCTCGACTCGGATGTCGCGTTCCTGACGCAGCCGACGGAAGGCGGCATCCTCGTCCTGCGCGATCTGACGCGGGACGGCGACGCGCTTGATGACGGCGAGATTGTTCTGTACGCGGCGGGACTGCTGTCGCCGACTGCCATCAACATCGGACGCGACGGTCTCTACGTCCTGGCCGGCGCCGCCGGCAAGGAGCTCATGCTGATATCGGATCTCAATGGCGATGGTGATGCGCTCGATTTCGGCGAGACCCTGGTGGTGGCGACCGGGCTCATGAACGCGGTGTCGATCGCCGTTGAACCCCCGCCGGACTCCCAGTGCCTTCCCGGTGACATGAATGCCGATTCCGCCGTTAACATGGCTGATGTCGCCGTATTCGCGGCGGCCCTGGCCGGCGAGTCGGCCGTCGAACTGTGCCGCGCCGACATCAACGGCGACGGACTGATCAACGGCCTAGACGTGTCAGCGTTTGTCTCGCGATTGTTGAATGGATAGAGGCATTCGGCGAACGAACCGGGCGAAGGGGCAGTCCATTCAGAGCGCGCGGGCGTGTTCGAAATTCAGACGGTGGCGAGCGCGAGCTGTTCCTTCTCCGCCTCGCTTGAGGCGGACTCAGGTTCACTCGCCGCGACGGCGGGATGAGGCGGACTCAGTCGGCGAACATAGTTGAACGCGTCCGTCGCAAAGACCCGGTCCACGCCCTCGAGGATCACCCGCCCGCAGGCGTCGTAATCTTCGCATTCACCGAATCGATCCGCCAACTGCCGGAGCGTTTCGACGCGAACGCAGAGCGAAAACGGTTGCACGTCGCGGGTGTACTGATAGGTCACGCCCTCCGCCACGACGCGCGGCTGATCGCCGTTTGCGACGGTGTAGTGCCGGCTCTTGCCGATGGCGCCGCCCTCGACGTATGTCATCGCGTTGGCATAATCGGCGAGATAATGGGCGCCGTAGAAATCATATGCCGACATCTTGGCCGCCCATCCGGGCTCGCAGGCACTTATCGCCTCGGCGAACAGCGCGCCGCTTCGGGCGTCGGGGCGGCAGATCACCCGGACGCGGGCGTCGCCTTCCGCAAGGCGTTCAAGCGCCTGTGCGACGTTGCTCCGCCCGGTCAGCACAATCAGCCGCGAACGGTCGTACGCCTGCCGTTCAAAATTATTCCAGACGGCGTCCGCCTGCTCCGGGCTGTCGGCGCCGGCGATGACGGTGATGAGGGGCCGCTCGATGGGAGGCGCTTCAATGCCGACGGTGTTGAGAATGTACTCAAGCCGATGGGTGTACGTGTGTTCGCTGAAGACCTTGCGGATGCCGCGGAGCGAAAGCCGCTCGCGAAATTCGTTGTCGCCGATCACCTGCGAGAGAATCATTCGCGTGGTGGCCTCGTCGCCGCTGATCCTGACGAGATCCTCCCCGAGTATTTCGCGGATTCCCCTCGACTCCGAGGAGACGACGGGCGTGCCGCTGGCGAGCAGTTCGAACACGCGGCGGGCGAACATGGTCGGAGAATCCGTCACACTGTTGATGTTCAGGAAGACCTTGAACCGCTTGTAAGCCGTCACCATCCTGGAATACGGCAGGGAGCCGTACAGGCAGTCGTGATAGATATCCGGCCAGCGATAATTGTCGTGGCCGCTCTCGGCCATTCGATCAAACAGGAAGAGCCCGAAATCAATGGCCGGCTTCAGAATGGCCTCGGCGCCGCTCTGGCGCTCAAGGTGGCGATGGTTGTACCAGGTTCCGGCGAAGCAGACGTTTCCGATTCGCTCGCCGGCCGACACGGGATTGTGAATCCGGGGCTGCGCGGCGAAGGGCAGCGCAAACACGCGATCGTGCCCGACGCGGGCGCGATACTCGGGAATGCAGTCGGCGTCTGAGGTGAAGACAAAATCAAAGAGCTTCGCCGCCTCGATGAAAAACTCGAAATTCGGCGGATCCTCCTTGTTGTAGAAGACGGTCGGAATGCCGCGACTTCGGCACCACTCGACGATGTCCGGAAGGACATAATGCCGGATCCGGCCGGGGTGGGCGCCGAGCTCGCGAACCTGGTAATGCCAGGCGTCGTTGATGCCCTTCCACGTCGATTCGACGAGAAGCAGATGCGGCCGCTTGGCCTCCAGCGTTCGCCACCAGTTGTCCGGCGCGAAGGTGAATAGGTCGGCCTCATACTGCCAGGCGCGCCAGGAGAATTCGTCCATGACGCCGGCGATGCGAATGTTCGGGCGAATGACCTGTTCGGGCGAAACCTCCGAGAAGGATTCATCGAGGTGCGCCGCCGGTTCGAGGCGGCTGAGCCAGTCGGGCAGCGGCCGGGCGCGGACAGGCGGCCGCGAGCCCTCGGGGGCGAGCCGCGTCGTCTCACCCGTCTTGGCCTCGGCGGGTGCGGAAAGCAGCCCTTTCTTCCGGGCGCGGCGCTTGCGAAGCCCTTCCACAAGAAGATCGAGAATTCGGAACGGCAACAACACCGTGTCGCGGGAAGGCGTAAACGCACGCACCAGCGCATCGCCGAGCTTGTAGCGAACCTCGCCCAGTCGAACCCGCAACTCCTCCCTCACGCTCTCCAGGTTCTCCTCAACGAACTTCGTCTTGCGTTCGGCTGCCCGTCTGCGGCGACCCTCGCCGTCCAGCCGGGCGTTCAAGTCGGCAAGCTGGCGATCCAGTTCGGCCTTCTCTCGGCTGAAGTCAAACTCGCGACGCATCGCCGCGCTCTCGGCGTCTGAGCGCATCTGCGTGAGCTCCGACTTCAAGCGGAAGATTTCAGGCTCAATCCTCGCCCGGATCGCCTCTTCGTCGCGCTTCAGCTGGGCATCGTATTCGGATGCGCGTGCCACGGCCGCGACGCGTTCGGCCTCAGACTGCGTCAGTCGCGCCTGAAGGTCCTGAACCCGCCGCTCTTCCTGGTGGCGAAGCAATTCCTCGTTCTTGAGAAGCTTCTGAAGGGTTTCGATGTGCGCCAGCTCAGATCGGAGGCGCGTCAACTGCTCGTTCATCCGCTTTCGCCACTGGCGAAACGTCGCCGCGAGATCCCACGAACGCCGCTGAGCCTGCTCGATTGAGCCCTCGATTTCCCTCATCCACGTTGACATCTGCTCATGCGTCGGCAGTGACACGGCCTCGCCCGCGGCAGGCTTGGCCGCTAGGGCGCAGAGGTATCGCCCGTGCACCACACAGCAGTGCGTGACGGAAAACTCAGGTGATAACTGTTCAATCAGGTTGCCGAGGTAGTAGGATCGCTTGTGGCCGTCCGCCGGGAAGAACCCCAGGGGAACCGACACGACCACGCGGCCTCCCGGCCGCAGCCATCGGTTGACCCGGGTGAGCAGTACATCAGGTGAAACGAGATGCTCAAGCAACTCGCCCATGACCACGGAATCGAAGGCGCCTTCGCCAAGATCGGCCTGAAAGGCATCGCCGACCTCGAATCGCACCCGGCCGCGAACCTGCTCCGGCTCGGCCGACAACGAATTTCGGGCGAACTCGATCAGTTCGGCGCTGACATCAATACCCAGAACTTCGTGCCCTTCGCGACCGAGGAGAATCGAAGTGATGCCCTGACTGCAGCCAACGTCGAGAATTCGCGGCCCCAGCGCGTTTCGGCAGAGCCAATGGACGCGATCGCGACACGCCATCTGCGTTTCCGGCGAATCGATGCGGCCATAATAGAGATCGGTGACCCGATCCGGGTTGGACATCTCGAATCCCCAGACACATCCCATCGCCGGGTCGCCAGCGGGGTTTGATCAATCAGGCGAGGACGGGCGGTCGTCCTGACCATATCCATCCGGCCGAATCCCGAGACCATATCGGACGGATGATTCCCTCAAGCAAGTAATTCTACCCGTGACCACGGTT
>CALLKH010000387.1 GCA_938008425.1 uncultured Planctomycetaceae bacterium
CGGCATCTTGCGGGAGCTTCGCGCAGCCCCACGCTACGCATTTGGGGCGTCGATCATCCTCGCGTTCTCTCCGCCGATCTGGGGTCTCATCACCACTCAGTATGCGGACATCTACGGCGCCGCCACCCTGCTCGTCGGCACCCTCTTTCTGATTCGATTCTTTCGACTCCAGCAGACCGAGAGCCTGTTGCTTTCAGCCGCCGGATACGGGCTGGCGGCCGGCGCGCGTCATAACGCCCTCCCGGTGTGCCTCGCAGTGGTCCTCGTGGTCTTCGTCTTCATGATCGTCCGACGGGTGTCGATCGTCCGCGCGACGCGACTCCTGATCGCCGCGATCACCGTGGCGATCGCATGCGGCGGGTATCAATACGTGCGCAACTGGATTGAGCTTCAAAACCCGGTCTATCCCCTCGGCGTCAGCATCGGCGGGGTTCAGATCTTCGAGCCGTCCCTGGCCAGCGATGAAGCTCTATCGACTTTCACACCCCCTTCGCGGTGGGACGATCTCAATCACGCCCGCCGCGTCGTCTCCATGACCTACCGGGCCTGGGGGCCGCCGTACGCCGTCGTCGCGGTACTCGCGATTCTCTGCGTGCTTCGAGTGCGCCAATGGAGTTCAGCCTCACTCTGCCTCGCATTCATGCTCGTATTCGGTCTAATCCTATTTTACGGTCCCACCACGGGGCACGCCGCCCACGTGCGAACGGTTTGGCAGGGCAGTTCGCAGCGCTTCCTCGCCTTTCCAATCGCCTGTGCGCTGTGCCTGGCGTGTGCCGAACTGTCGCGCCACAAATGGACGAAACGCTGGTTTGCGATCCTCCCGCTGATCGCCCTGATCGTGTTCTACATTCCGAATTTCGCCACGCCACACCTTTCCATCCGATCCCGGAGCATCATCATAGCCGGATCCATGCTCCCGGCGTTCGCGGTACGATTCAGACCGCCGAATTTCAGCCTTGGTCGAATGCGACTTTCACCGGCATGGATGGGCGTCCTCGTTGCGGCGTTCGTTCTTCCGTTCGCTCTGGATCGGCTTTCACATATTCGACGGGAGATTCGCGCCGCGTCGTATCAGACCGGCACCGACTACCATACCTTTCCGCGCGACTGCGTGCCGATGTGGATCGCGCTGGATGAGTCGGAGTCGCCACACACCATCGCCCTATCGCGAATTCGCCAAGGTGACGGGGAGCATGACTACGTCGCTCTCTCCACCTCGTGGTTTTTCGGGCCGCTCCTCGGCGAACGGCTTCAGAATCGCGTTTGCTACGCATCCATCTTCGAGCCGGGAGACATCCCCTCGCCGCCCTATCGGGGCGGACTTTCCAATGATTGGGACGAACTCATCTGGCTGGAAAACCTGGCCCGCCTCGGCGTCGATCGCCTGATCGTCCAGCACGGCGCCAGACCGGAGTGTCAATGGGTCGAGAACCGGCCCGAGCTGTTCCGCCGCATCCTTCCCACCGACGGTCACACCCTCTATGCCCTCAAATCGAGCGCGCTGCGTCTGGCAATCGTTGAGTGCAGGTTGCGAAAGCCGGGCGGTGAAACTGCAATCCGTGCGATCTCCGCACAGAATTCTGAAACCGAATGATGAAAAGCCCCGTCTGCCGCGGACGCGATTGAAATGTTCTATGAACGAGACTGGGTGAGAATGCCGAGTTGCACAAGCCGGGGCGCTCCCGGCTCTTTCTTGCTGCTGCCACAGCCCTGGCCCTCATCCGACGGCGCCGGGGGCATCGCGATCGCGCTCGTCGAATAGACCTGCTCGAATTCCAGTCGCTCGGCGGCCTCCAGCATTCTCCGTCGACGGCGCGCCTGCCAGTCCGGCCAGAAATCGCGCCGGATCAGTTCCACGCCGGCCGAGCCGACGAATCGCGGCGCCATTCGCCCTGCCAGCTTGATCGCCCGAATCGGATGGGCGAACAGCCAGTTCATGTGAATCGATCGTCGAGCCCGAACGAGATCGTGTTGCGTCGAATATGGCACCGATCCGCCGAACGGATCGTATTTCGACCAGCTGCCGCCCAATTCGCCGGGCTCGATTCCCGCGCGAAACGCGCTGCCCGGAAACGGCATCGCCAACTGGCATTGCACCGCATCAGCGCCGATGGTTTGAAGCACGGAAACGAGCTGATCGACATATTCAGCGAAGCCGCCCGACGTCGCACCGCTCAGACGCACAGTCAATCCGACGCGAACACCGGCCCGTTGAAATGACCTGACCGTCCGGGTGAATTCTTCGACGGATTGGTCCCGGCGGGCGGAGTCAACGCAGATCGAATCCGGGAGTCCCAGGCACGCCCAGCGCAGACCCGACGCCGCCAATGCTTCGGCCGTCGCCGGGTCGTGGGTTCTCCAACCAAATTCACCCGCCCATTCAAATCGCAGACTGCGACGGGCGATCTCGTCGCACAACGCCTCGACGCGACCGGGTATACCGTTCATATCCACGTCAAGAAATCTGAAAAACTTGATCCGCCATTCCCGAATCGCGCTCTCGATCTCGTCGCAGACTCCAGCAGCGCTGCGTTCGCGGCGCACCGGGCCGAATACAGTCGAATGAACAGAAGATTCATCGCCCGACGTCCCCCCGCGTGATCCGAGGATCAGCCAGAACGGTTTGCCGGCCGAAACAAACGGCATGCGATAATGCGTCAGGTCCAGACCGGTCGGTGTTGCGGCGGGCAGTGCATCGAGTGAAGTGCAGTAGACGGGCCGGCCGTTGGCGCGACCGCGCACCCAGAGTCCGTCACCGCCCAGCGCCGATTCGCCGTGAGTCAGAAATCGGCCGACGGCCGCCTCGGGATCTCCGACGAGAATGCAGTCCACGCCCTTTGTGAACGCCTCTTCCGGGCAGGCAACGGCATGGGACCCGAAACAGAATCGTCGGACGGGGCGCGGCGTGATGCCGATCAGGGTGTAGTCGTGTTCCGCGCTGGTGGTGGTCAGATTGAGAATGACGCCATCGGGGCAGTATTCCTCAATGACCCGCAGGTAGTCGACCAGCGGCTCGGACGAGAATCGCAGATCCGCGATCCGGCACTCGCCGCCGGCGGCGCGAATCGACGCCGCGATGGACGACAGATCCACCGGCGGCAGGATGCTTCCGGTGGGAGAACTCCCCTGCCAGTCCCAGACCTTCATCAGGTCGCGTCGGCCGCTTGTCACCAGGAGAAAACGCATCATGCCCACCGCCGCCAGAACATCGCCGGAATCGCCACGCTGATGGTCTTCAAACGCCCGAGAAGGTGCTCATAGGGGTGACGAAGGCACTTCAATGCATACGACGGCGAAATGTAAAACTCGCGATACGCCTTCTTCGCCATCGCTCGAATGTCTTCGTTCGAAAAACCCGGATAGTCCGGTTCGCCCCGTTCGTTGAGCCAGCCCTTTTCCGAAAGGAGCTTGTGCATGGGCGTGCCCTCGAGCACGTTGGCAAGCTGAAACTGGGCCGTTTCCGGGTTCATCTGCTTCGCCCAGCGGATCGTCGCCTCGGCCGTCTCGCGCGTCTCGCCCGGGAAGCCGATGACGAAATCGCCGTGAATGCGCATCCCGGCGCGCTTCGCGTCATGGGTGAACTCGGTCATCTTCTTGACCGTCACGCCCTTCTTGATGGCGTAGTTGATCTTCTGATCGGCCGACTCGTAGCCCACGTGAAGCACGCGACACTGCGCCCGCTTCATCACGCGCATGGTCTCATAGGTCAGGTTGCTTCTCGCGTAACAGGACCATGCCAGCTTGTTGCCCCGCTTGATCTTCTGCGCCGAGAATTCCAGCGCCCGCTCGTCGGTCAGCATGTCGTCCTGCAACATGATGCCGCGCACCTCGGGCACATCGCTCACGATATAGTCGAATTCGTCGAGAACATTTTCGACGCTGCGAATGTTGTAGGTGAACCCCTTCACGTGGGTGTGAACCCACAGGCAGAACGTGCATTGCCCCCAGTGGCAGCCGCGACCCGTCAGGATGTCCATGAACGGATAGAACTCGGAGATGGTCTTGTAGTCGCGAATCTCGATGTGTTTCTTGAAGAACCGCGATACGAAGGGAATGGCGTCCAGCTGGGTGGAGGTCAGATAGGGTCGCGTCTCGTTGGTTCGGATTTCAGACCCGTCGCGGTAAACGACGTTCAGGACTTCCGACGGCCGACGCCCTTCGGCGAGTTCGGCAAGCGGGAATTCCATTTCGCTGACGATGCCACACTCCACGGCATTCGACATCGCCAGCGTTTCCTGCGGCTTCGCGCCATAATAGGGCCCTGTAAAGACGGTGCGGCACCCGAGTCTTTCGGTCAGTCGGTCGGCTATTTCGACATCGTTGACGCGGCTCTTCTGCCCGGGATAGACGACGAGCAAGTCCGGTTTCCAGTTCTTCAGGAACTGCGTCGTTTGCTCTTCATCCATCCGCCGAGCGGGAGCATCGACCAGCGTCACTTCGTGGCCGCAGTGTTCGAGCCAGGCCCCGGCATAGCCGAGCCAGAGCGGATACCACTGGGTCGCCGATAGCGAAACAAAGTCGCACCGGGCGTTCCGCATGTAGTCCTTCTGGTACGGGGGCGACAATAGTGCAATGCGCATGCTGAATCTCCCACGATCGGAACGACATCAGGCAAAGCGTCCCGTCGTTATGTCAATATCGGCATTCATGAAGGATCGCGCCAATCCGATGGCATGGCGCTCACGCCGGCGACGGCGCGCTTTCGACGCGGCGAGACCTGACGCCGGGAGTCACGGGAAGTCCCATGCGATCCAGAACACCGGACCTTGCCGGCGCGCTCCTGCGAATGAGAATTCCCGAGTTGTCGTGCGCCGATCCGTCATCGGACTTCGCCGTTTCTACCGTGACGCCCAGTCGTGCGTAGGAACTGTTCTGGCGAAAGAACGGATAGCTCAACGCCGCGGCGAACAGCACGAACATGGTCTCCATGAACACGAGAGCGCAGCGATGAAAGCCGAACCGCTCCCGCGTTCCGGCGGGAATATCAACGGTCTGAAACGCCTGGCGCGTGATGAGCAGACTCAGGACGATGCCCGCAGCCGACATGACCAGCAGGTCGACGCGCCCCAGTGTCAGCATGGTGAGCGCGAGAATTCCCCAGACGCCGACGCACCAGGGCAGAACGAGCTGCTGCGCGGTCCGCGTCAGCATCATGAGCTTGCAGATCCCGGTCATATCGGGAAGCCGGTAGATGAACCGAAGCGACTCGCGCAGAAAGGCATTGTTCTTGCGGAATTTGTGCGAGAGAAACTCCGCAATTCCGCCCGGGCCGCGAAGCTCGGTCACCATCGCGTTTCGAGAATACACCACGCGCCTGCCGCTGCTGTGTGCCAGGAATCCGACATGAACGTCGTCGGCGACGACATCATCGGGAAACTGTCGCAGGAGCCCGCGGCGGAAGGCGTAACACGTGGCGATGACGATTGAACTGCTGTGGGCGTCGGACTCGATCAGCCTGCCGCGGTTCTGGGAATCCCAGAAGCATCGATCGCGCCAGACGGTATTCGTCGGTCGACTGTAGGCGCCGACGACCCAGATCGATTCGTCGGCCGCGAATTCATCGGCAATGTCGCGAAGCGTCGTCGGCGTCATCATGCCGTCCACGTCTGTGACGACAATGTAATCACCGGTGAGCTTGGTGAGTACATGATTGAGCTGGTTAATCTTCCCCTTCTCAGGGGACTCATACACTCGAATACCACGGTCCGCCGGCAGCACGGCACGCAACCGATCCAGCGTCCCGTCGGAACTGCCGCCATCGACGAAGACGATTTCGAGTCGATACTCCGGATAATCGGATTCGAGGAGATTGGTCAACTTGTCGGTGATCAGCTCTGCTTCGTTGTAGCACGGCACGACCACCGATAGACGCGGAAGCCGCCCCTCAACCGGCTTGGGCGCGGGCTTTCGATTCACGATGCCGATGAATCGCAGCACCACAAAGTAGGCCGCGGAGAGCCAGAGCACGACGAAGCTCGTGACGGCGAAAAATGTCGTGAGCACCCACATCGGCCGGCTCTCCTGTCCAATCCCCCGCCAATACGTCCACTGAAGTATCGGCACTCAAACAGGGCCCGCTTTTTCCCGACTGCCGGATCTTCGCTCCTCGCCTCAAGAGACAGGCGACCAACGACCAGGTTCCAATTATTGCGCGGCTCGGCGCAAAATCGGCCCGTGCGGCTTTCAAGCGGGATGGCTACCATGGTCGGATAGAGGTGTGCCGATCGTGTCGGAATCCATGCACAAGAAAAGCGAGTCGGCCTATAAGCTGGATCGGGCGTCGCTGAGAACGCGGGATGTGTTCCAGCCGTTCCGAGTCCGCGATTACCAAGTCCTCGGACAACTCGTACTCGAACGGCGTGTTCGGCCGTCAGCACCGGTCCTCGTGACCGAGTCGCCGCCGACCCCCGTCGCGCTGCTGACCGTTCAGATGGCATACCACCACGTTGCCCAGGGGGAGATTGAAGGGCATCCCTGGATGGTCAGTTTCTGAGTGGTCTGCAACAGCGGAGTCAGTCTGACTCCGGTCGTCGAAGGACGCACACTTCAATTCGGCCATCGCGGACTGGTCAACGGCCTCTCGGTGCTGGGCGATCACGAGACCGGCTCGTACTGGGATCACATCACCGGTGAATGCATCTCGGGGCCGCTGGTCGGCCGCAGGCTTCCAATTGCACCGCTCTTGCACGAAACAGCCGCAAGCGCATCAGCCCGGCACGATGGAGCGCTCATCGCCATTTCCAGGCCGAGCCTGTTCGGCCGCTTCATGGGGCGAGTCGCCGAATGGACGCGCGTGTCGAAGCGCGGTTTTCTGCCGCCGGGATTTCGTGGAACAATGGAATCGGTCGATGCACGACTCCCCGAAATGACGCTGGGGCTGGGCATCTGGAATGATCGCGCGGCGCGGTTCTATCCGCTGGATCAAATTCGCCGACAGACCTCGGGGCTGACGGATCGACTGGGGGCCGAGGTGGTTCAGATCTCCGTGGATGTCGAAACCCGAATTCCCGCCGCGGTGCATGTCGAACAGGAAGCCGACATTCGCTCGAATGGCGCCGATGGCGCAAGAAGCGAGCCGGCCTTGCCGACAACCGCCGCAGGCTCCGGCTTCCCGGAAGCGCCTCCACGCTCACGCCCGATGCAACTCTTCACCCGTTGGTACGGTTTCGTGCTGACTTTTCCGAATTGCGAGATCTACGGCGGGTGATTTCCGGCGTACCCTCGATCCATCCGCTCCGATCGTTCATTCGTCCGCAGTTTAAAAAAACGGGCGGCGAAGTCGCATATCGCGTCTTCGCCGCCCGGAGAATCTCAAGTGACCTTCCGCGTCTCAGCCGATGATCACGGCACCGGCGGACACGGCGTCTTGTTGAGCAACGCCTCAACGAACAGAGCGATGTCACTCTGACTTGGACCGTTGCCGTCGAAGTCGACACAGGCGCAGTTGATGTTCGCGCCCGGTGTTCCGATTCCGAGCAGGCAATTGACAAACGCCTGAACATCGCTGCCGTTGAGCACGCCGTCTGCGACGACATCACCCGGGCACGGGCAACTCGCAATGCACTCGCAGCAGATGTTGAACGTTCCGTCCGCATTGGGCGTGATCACCCGGTTGCAGATCGTGCCCGGCGGGCATACGCCTTCGCACGTCGGAGCGCCGCCACCGGTCTGCATGCGAATGGTTCCCGTCGTCGTGCCGGACATTCCGGCCAACGGACCACCCGCCGCACCGACGAATTCGATGCGATAGGTGATGTCGAAGAAGCTGTCCACCGCCCAGTCGCCATTCGGCAACTGCGTGAGCGTCGTGTGGCCCGGACTCGGCAGACCGAAGTCGGTTCCAGAGGTGACGCGAAGCAGGTCGAAGTCCGGATCGCCGAAGATCTGTCCTCGCATTCGGAACATTTCGGTGTCGAACGACTGAACCGGATTACCCGGAGTTCGCGGCGCCGTATGGGTTTCGAAAATGAGCGGAACGATGATCGTTCGGTTGAACCCGGCCAATGCTCCCGTTCCCGTCAGCGAAGCCTGGAGGATCGAGTCCGAGCATTCCTGCTGACCGCCGAGGCTGCCGCCCGGTTGATCGCAATCAACACCCGGGATCGGAACAGGGAAGGAGCAGACGCCGGTCGGCTGCTGGCCGCGGCAAATGAACTCCTGGTGGATCGGTGCGAACTCGATGGTCGTGCCAGGCGGCAGGCCATCAATGATCATGTGAACTTCATCCGGGCTGAGATACGCACAACCCGCCGGCGGAAGCGTTACAGTTCCGCCGCCATTGTCCGGAACGACGCAGGGATTCGGACCGCGCGGTCCGCCGTCAGGCTCTCCGCCCGGCCCGCCGCCCGCAGGCAGCACGGCGCGACAATCATCCGGTCCACGGCACTCGCAATTCGTGACACGCGAGAGGCCCGTTGTCGGATCAAAGTTCACGCAAGTCGGGACGCACACCTGCGTCGGATCGGGGCAGACCGTCGGGTTGCAGCCGTCGCCGTTCGGGGTCGGCTCGCAAACCGGCGTTTCCTCGACACAGTCGCAGCACATGATGTAGGTGCCATCGCCCTGCGGAACAATGGTCCGATCGCATACGGTGCCCGGCGGGCAACCACCTTCACAGGACGGCGGAGCGCCGAGGCCGGTTTCCATGCGAATCGTACCGGTCGTGGAGCCGGACATTCCCGCCAGGGGTCCGCCGGGAGCACCGACGAAGTCGATTCGGTAGGTGATGTCAAAGAAGCTGTCCACGGCAAAGTCGCCGCCCGGCAACCGGGTCAGCGTGGTGTGGCCCGGGCTCGGCAGGCCGAAATCGGTGCCGGCCGTGATGCGGAGCAGATCGAAATCCGGATCGCCGAAGAGCTGTCCCTGCATTCGGAACATGTCCGTATCGAAGGACTGAACGGCGTCGCCCGGCGTTCGCGGGGCCGTATGAACCTCACACGAGAGCGGCATCACAATGCTGCGATTGAAGCCCGCGAGCGCACCTGTTCCATTCACGGCGAACTGGCCCACAGAAGCGAAGCAATCGCGATTGCCGCCGAGAGAGCCGCCGGTGTCCTCGCAGATTCCCGGAGGAAGCGGCGTCGAGCAGACGCCGGTCGCACCCGGTTGCTCGTGGCAGATGAAGTCCTTGTGGATCGGGGCGAATTCAATGGTCGTACCCGGGGGCAGACCATCGATGATCATGTGCACTTCATCCGGGCTGAGATACTCGCAGCCGGCGGGCGGTAGCGTGACGGTGCCGCCGCCGTTGTCGGGAACGACGCACGGGTTCGTACCGCGCGGCCCGCCGTCGTCCGGCCCGCCATCAGGCGCGCCGTTGATCACGGCGTGGCAGTCGTTCGGCGAGAGGCACTTGCAGGCAACGACGGTCGAAGCGCCGGTCGCCGGGTCGTACTTCACACAGGTCGGCAGACAGACCTGGCTGGTCAGCGGACAGGAAACGTTGTTGCAACCGCTCCCGTCCGGAGTCGGACCGCAACTCGGCTGCGGGCAGGTCGTGTTGGCGCAGTCGGTGTTGGGACCCTGGGCAACGCCGCCGAACTCCACCTCACAACTGAGGGCATCGAGATCGATGCAGCTGCCATCCGGGAGGCAGCAAGCCTGGTTGATTGGTTCGCAGACACAGCAGACGTCGATCGTTCCGTCTGCCAGCGGCGTTCTCACTTCGCGGCAGATCGTGTCGGCCGGGCAGGCGCCCTGACAGGCCGGACCGGTTCCGGTTCCCATCCGGATCGTACCCGTGGTCGAACCGGAAAGTCCCGCGAGCGGGCCGGTCGGTGAGCCGACGAAGTCGATGCGGTAGGTGATGTCGAAGAAGCTGTCGACCGCCCAGTTGCCGCCGGGAAGCTGGGTCAACGTGGTGTGGCCGGGGCTGGGAAGTCCGAAGTCCGTGCCGCTGGTGACACGAAGCAGATCAAAGTCCGGATCGCCGGTGACCTGACCGAACATGCGGAACATTTCGGTATCAAAGGACTGGATCGGATCGCCGGGCGTTCTCGGGGCGGTGTGGGTCTCAAAGATCAACGGAATGACCACCGGCCGGTTGAATCCGGCGAGCGTGCCCGTTCCTTGCAGCGTGGCATGCAGGAGCGAGTCCGAGCACTCCTGCTGGCCGCCGAGGCTTCCGCCGTTCTGGTCGCAATCGACGCCGGGGAACGGCACCGGGAAGGAGCACACGCCGGTCGGCTGATCGCCGCGGCAGATGAAATCGGTATGGATCGGCGCGAACTCAATGGTCGTGCCGGCCGGCAGACCATCGATGATCATGTGAACTTCATCAGCGCTGAGATACGCGCATCCCGCCGGTGGCAATGTGACGGTTCCGCCGCCGTTGTCGGTAACAACGCAGGGATTTCCGCCGCCGCGCGGCGAGCCACCGCCATCCGGATCGCCCGGTGCGCCGCCCGGAAGCACCGCATGGCACAAATTGGGGGACTGGCAGTTGCAAGCCGTGACGCTCGATTGACCGGTCGCGGGATCGAAATTAATGCAGATCGGCAGACATTCGTCTCCGGCGACGGGACAAGCCGTCGGATTGCAGGCGGAACCGGTCGCATTCGGTGAGCAGTCTCCGCCGCCACAGGTGACATCCTGGCAGTTTGTCGCGGGGCCCTGAGGCGTGCCGCCCTGGGAGATACAAACGGTGTCGGTCGGCGTAATGACACAATCACCGGTCGGCAGGCAACAAGCGACACCACCGCCGGGGCCGACGGCGATCATGCGAATCGTTCCCGTGGTCGAGCCGGAGAGTCCGGCCAGCGCGCCGCCCGGCGCGCCGATGAAGTCTATTCGATAAGTGATGTCGAAGAAGCTGTCGACCTGAAAGCTGCCGCCAGGGACTTGCGTGAGGGTTGTCTGTCCGGGGCTCGGCAGGCCGAAATCGGTGCCGCCGGTGATTCGAAGCAAATCAAAATCCGGGTCGCCCGTGATCTGGCCGAACATTCGAAGGAAATCCGAGGGGAAATTCTGAACGGCATCGCCCGGATTTCGAGGACCGGTCGCCACCTGGCAATCCAGCGGAATCTGCACCGGCCGATTGAATCCGGCGAGGGCGCCGGTGCCCTGGAGATTGAAGTCACCCAGGGAGTTGAAGCAGTCCTGATGTCCACCCAGGGGGCCGCCCGGAACCTCGCAAAGTCCCGGTGGAATCGGCGCCGTGCAAACACTCTGGGTGCCGTCGCCGCCGCAGATGAAGTCTTTATGGATCGGGGCGAATTCAATCGTTGTGCCCGCAGGGAGGCCATCGATGATCATGTGCACTTCATCGGGGCTGAGATACTGGCAGCCCGCGGGAGGAAGCGTCACCGTGCCGGATCCGTTGTCCGGAACAACACAGGGATCCGCCGAGGCGGTGGAGATGAATGCACTACAGCAAATGGAGAAAACTGCGGCCGTCAAAGCCGCCCTGCAACCTCGGTTGAACATCATCACAATGTCTCCTGATTCGGCACCCTACCCAAAAACTCGCGCGTACCCATTCGAGTCTCTGGACGTAAATACAAAAAGGCCGCGCGGTGACTAGACCGCATCCCGACCTTGAGGACGAGCGCAAGCACCAAAGCGGCTACCCAATTCCGAATTTTTCTTGATCAACGAGTGATGAGCGTGTCTGAAGGGAGTGCAAAAAGTGGACGACGCCGGCGCACCTAGAGAGTCGCCCGGCAAACCATACCATGTGTGGCGCGAAATCCAACTAAGAACGTCGCGCGCCCAACCTCCCCGATACATCATTTTCCCCGCCCAATTCGCCGATCGCCTCATAGAGTTCCGCCGAACTTGCCGTCGCAACCCTATCCCATTACTGCGCTCGACTACGCGCGAAACCCGTCTGGATCGAAATGCATCGCCACCGGCCGTGCGAACAACATCCACACGCAGCGGTGACCGGGTC
>CALLKH010000388.1 GCA_938008425.1 uncultured Planctomycetaceae bacterium
AGACTGCAAATCCGGTTTTCAATGCGACCCATGCTCGACGTGATTCCCTTGTTCGCGAGGTGATGACAGTTCTCGCGGCCAGCGCGTTCATCGCGCTGTGCGCGCAGATTCAGGCCCCGGGGCCGATTCCCTTCACGATGCAGACCTTCGCGGTGCTGCTCATCGCCGGGGCGATGGGGCGGGTGCGGGCGACTGCGGCTTTGACGGCCTATCTGCTCGAGGGCGCGGCCGGGCTTCCCGTATTCGCGCAGGGCTCGGCGGGATTCGCGTACTTCGCCGGCCCGACCGCCGGTTATCTGATGGGTTTCGTCGCGGCAGCGTTCCTCATCGGCTGGATGGCCGAGCGAACGCGGGCCCGCGGGTTCGTTTCGCTCTCGATTCTGTACGTCATCGGGCATGCCGTGATCTTCGCGTTTGGATTCGCGTGGCTGGCCGCGTTCTGGGGCAGTGAGGCGGCATGGGCGGCGGGTGTGCTGCCCTTCATCGTCACCGGCGTGCTCAAGAGCGGTCTGGCGGCGGTGGCAACGCCGGCAGCGCGACGCATCGTCGGTCGGGGTCAATGACACGGCTTGCGGCTTTCACACTCGTTCTCATTTCCTATCTGTCGTCGACCGGCTGCGCGAATGAGCACCGGATCGAAGTCGATCTGTCCACCACCGCTCCGCGCTTCATTCTGACCGGCAAGACCTGGGGATGGCCGTTTGTGTGGCCGCGGGTGAATGCGCTGGCGATCGGCGCGGACTCTGAGCCGGTCTGGGAGCTGGAGGCGCTGGACAAGCAGGGCGTCGCCGCGAGGGAACTCGCAATTGTTTACGGAGAGGTACCGAAGGGCTTCGTTCAGAAGCATCCGGGCGGAGATGTCCGACCGGGTCGGCTGATTCCGGGGAAGACCTATTACGTGGGGGCGACGGGGCCAGGGGACGAGGTGTTCCGAACGATCTTCGCGCTGCCCATGGACCCGCTGGGCCCGCCGCCGGATCCGGCGTGGACGCCCGATCGCAAGAAAATGAACCCACCTTCATAAGCCTGTATTCCGCCAAAGGTTGCCGAGACGTCCGCATGTCTTGCGCCTCTTCGGCGCGTGAATTGACTCCAACCCGCCAGTATTCCCGCATTCTCAAGAAATCATCCACAGGATCACGATTCGACAGAACGTGCAAGCGCGCGGCCTGAATCAGGCGGCGTGGTTCCCCGCCGACGTTCGGCGGCGATGCATGTCGGGATGTTGGAAACATCCCCGACTGTTCAGGGTGGATGACCCATGGTGTACGGACTCTGGCTATCAGCGGACGGCATGCTGGCTCAGCAGCATCGGCAGGACGTCCTCGCCAACAACCTCGCGAACGTGGACACGCCGGGCTTCAAGCCGGACCGCGTGGCGTTCGCGGAGCGGTTGAACGAGTCCCTCCTCCGTGCCGCCCCGGGCGCATCGCTCACTTCGCTCGGTCAGAGCACCGGCGGGCTTTTCAGTCAGGCCAACTACACCGATTACGCCCAGGGTCGTGTCGTGGAAAGCGGCAATCCGCTCGATCTGGCGCTTCTGGGCGACGGGTTTCTCAAGATTCAGACGGCCGACGGCGCTTTCTTCACGCGCGACGGCCGTTTGACGACCGACGTCAACGGCACGCTTCGCCACGCGGCAAGCAACGGTGTCGTGCTCGGGGCACAGGACCAGCCGCTTCGGATCGATGTCGGATCGAAGGAGCCGCTGTCGATCGATCGGGGCGGCCGTCTCCGGCAGGGCACGAACATTCTGGGCGACATCGGTGTGACGGATTTCGAGGATCGGCAGGAACTCGACAAGATTGGAAACAACCTGCTGAGCGCGGACCGGGCGCGGCCGATCGCGGCGAGCGGCTCGTTTCGACAGGGCTATGTCGAAATGTCGGGCGTCGAGCCGAGTGCGGCGCTGGTGGACATGATCGCGGCGTCGCGGGCGTATGAGATGAGCGCGTCGCTGATTTCGATGCAGAACGAATCGCTGGGTCGACTGGTGAATGACGTCGGCCGGCTGGGATAAACCGGGGATAGTCGAGAGGGATTGAAGCGGAACGAATGGTCGCCGCAGGAAAGTCACGAAGAGGAACGCATGTCGATTCAAGCGATGTACACATCCGCGACGGGGTTGAGAGCGATGGATTCCAAGCTGGAAGTCATCGCGAACAACCTCGCGAACATCGACACCGTCGCATTCAAGCGGTCGCGAACCAACTTTGAAGACCTGCTCTACATGTCGTCCATGCAGCCGGGTCTTCGCAACGGGCTGGATGAGCCCATGCCGCTCGGCAAGCAGGTCGGCATCGGCGTGAATCTCGCGTCGACGCAGCAGAATTTCCAGCAGGGCTCGGTCAACCAGACGGAGCAGCCGCTGGATCTGCTGATCGAGGGCGACGGCTTCTTCCAGGTCAACGCTTTCATCGAGGGCCAGGAGCAGACGGTTTACACCCGCGCGGGGAATTTCACCCTGAACGCGAACGGCGACGTCGTGCTCTCCAACTCGATCGGCGCGAAGCTGGAGCCGGCGATCAACATTCCCCAGGAGGCGACGACGGTTCAGATTTCGCAAAACGGCCTGGTGTCGGTGATGGTGGCCGGCGCGACGGAGTTTC
>CALLKH010000389.1 GCA_938008425.1 uncultured Planctomycetaceae bacterium
GATGATGACATCCGGCTTGCCGAGTTCGTTCATGTTGGCGGTCGCGCTGAACCGCTTTGAATCGATGAGCGTCTGAATCTGGGAATCGGGAATGTGCTTGATATAGCTCTTCCCGGCGTTCAGCATTTTCACCTTCTGCGGATCGACGTCGAAGGCCAGAATTCGAAATCCCGCCTTGCCGAACGTTCGCGCCAGTGGCAGACCCACATAACCCATTCCCATGACGCCGATGAGCGCCTTCTTATCCAGAATCTTCTTTTCCAGCTTCGCGATATCCAACGAACGACTCCTTCTGTGCGTGTGCGAACGCCTGATTTTCCCTTTTCGAACCGGGCATTAGAAGCAGGCGCGTCCGGCGTCGCAAGTCCCGGATCGGACAGCACCCAAGCCGCAAATCCGCCTTTGAACGCCTTGATTCGACCGGTTTCAGAGCGAAACCAACGCCCACTTTCGCGCGCCACGGCCTATAATTCGAATCCGTCGTCGCGCAAACTTCACACCGGCGGTGGGCGACCACTCCGGAGGACCATGATCATGCCGGATCAAATCACTCCCTGGCTTGGTGACATTCACCGTTTTCTTCCTTCCCACTGGTCGGGAATCATCTGCACGATCGCCGCCTGCATCTGCGGCGCGGCGATTGGCTACGAACGTCAGGCCGCTCGCAAACCGACCGGCATGCGAACGCTCATCCTCATCTGCCTCGGCGCCGCGATCTTCACCCAGGCATCCATCCTGATCGCCAACGCGTACGGCGGAGATCACAGTCGAATCGCGGCCCAGATCGTTACCGGCATCGGCTTTCTCGGCGCCGGGGCAATCATGCGCGAAAAGGGAATGCTCATCGGCATCACCACCGGCGCCGGAATCTGGGCCACGGCGGCCGTCGGTCTGGTGCTAGGCAGCGGCCACATCGCCGCCGGCCTGTTCTTCACGATTCTCATCGTCGCGGTGCTCGGCTGTTCCGGGCTCTTCGACAGGCTGGTGATGGGCCCCTGTCGGACTGGCCGACTCCATCTCACCCTCGATCCCTGCGACGGCCGGACAAAACTGAAGATCCTGAGCGTGCTCGATTCACTTCCCCACCCGGTCAAGTCAACGGTCACGAAAGACCCAAACGGCCAACAACTGCTAACAATCGAATACTGCGTCGTACACCGGGAACATCGCGCCTTCATCGGTGACGTGATTGATCTGCCCGGCATCACCTCGGCGTCGACCGGATGATCCAAGATGTGGAGAAGGCTGCGTCCGGATAATCATCGCGATATCAGCCGCGCTGCCCCGCGTTGAAAACCTTTAGTAAATTCTCCTTCTTTTTCCGCCGTTTTCTTGGGGTCTTCCCGTATCTGCTGCCGATCATCCTGTCCGGACAAAGGTTAACGGCGAAACGAGCCGGATCCCCAGGAGACTTCGCATGAATCCGGACACACCCCACCATCAGCCCCGACGGTTCGGAAACTTCATTCGGTACAGCTTCGCCGTGATGGCGGGCGGCGCGTTCGCCTGGCTGGCCTGGAACCCCAACCCGCCGCCGAACGACTCGCCGATTTCGAACGGCCAAGATCGCGACACTTCGGCGGCGCTATCCCCTCGAACTACACCGCGGATGAACACTTTCGGTCATAAACATCCCAACCCAGAAGACTCATCCGCACTGCTGCAAACCAGTCGAAATAATGAATCAGGCGCCATCACCGGCACTGAACAAACCCATGACTTGCAGAAGAGTGTCACGCAGACTGCATCGTCCGCGGACATGGATGACGCGGACACCGCGGACCTTCACTCCCGCGGTCCGCCCTGACGGAAGACAGGCGGCCTCGCGCCGTGAATGAACCAGCGCGTCGCGGTGATGCAACTCGATCTTTCGCGACCGTTACGAGTGAACAAACCCCCGGCATTCGCTGCCGGGGGTTTTTTCGTTGGGTCTGGAGCCATCGTGAATGGAGAACCGCCTGACGTCACTCATCCGTGTCGCAGCCGGCCGAGAGCGCCTCGGACAAACCCATCATGCGGATCGGCCGCCTGATTTTTCGAGTCTCTCTCCCGCCTTCCGCAACTGCTGCATCGGCGGACTCCGACTTTTCCCCGTCCGGCGCAAGGGCGCCGCTGCGAACCGCATTTTCGCGCGTGACGATGAAGAGATCATCGTCAGCCATGCCGAGAATTCGAACCGCCAGTTCCTCGGCGGCCGGTGCGGAGCCGACGCGATCGATCATATTGAGCAGTGCAGATCGTGGGCGGCACTGAACGGTCACCCGCTCCTCCTGGTTCAGAAAATCGGCGTGAAGCTCGGTCGCGTCGGCCTTCGCGATCAGCAGCGACAGCCGTCCGATGGTCGTTCGGGTGGCCGCTTGAATTCCGTCCGCCGCTGCCGAGTACGGCATTGAGAACGGCGTTCGATACACCGCCATCAATCGCTGGTCGCCGGGTGACATCCCCAGGTCCGCCAGCGCCCGTTTGCCCATTCGAAATCCGAGCGCGGCATACGGAGACAGTTCCCCATGAACAGCCGTGATCGCGCGGACATCCGCGGTCAAATCAGCGGATGGCGCCTCGCGCGCGGGCGTCGCCTTTTCCTTCGGCGCAAGCGCCGGTCTGGCCGCGTCGCCCTGAACAGCAAATGTCAGCGACGACCAGAGGCTCTCCCACGCGTGATCTGAAAGCGGGCCGGCCTCGCGCATGTGATAGGCCTTGATGAACCAAAGACCGCCGGCGCCGAGCGGAATCGATGCCTCGCCGTCGGCATTCGTGCGGCCACGATAGACGTACTCGTGACGCCCCCAGCCCTCGTGTCCTGCGGAGAGCACAACGCCGGCCCACGGGTGGCCGTCCAGCAGAACCTGCACACGGGCAACTCCACCCGATCGCCATTCAAATGGATTCGTGAGCGGGATGATTTCCAGCCGCTGCCCCAGTCGCGCGGCATATCCTCGATCGGCGGCATCCGGTTGACCGACCCGCACGATGGTCTTGGTCAGCTTGGTGTATTGTTCCGTGATCGGCCCCTCATCCGCGGACGACTCGCGGAGGGTGCTCAATGCGTTCCGCGCCTCTTCACTTTCAAGGTAACGCTCGAAGTCCTTCGAGTTCATGGTGATCAGCCGCGGCCGAAGGGAACAGCCGACGACGTGAAAGCCGTCATCTGCAAGCGTTGAATTCGCCCGAAGCGAGTTCTCCGTGAGCTCGACAACGCCGATGGCCGACCGGCGATGTCCGAACAGAACGTCAAACTCGGCGACGCGATCCGGTGTGGTCGCCACGTCGCTGATGGGGAACACTTCGCCCGTCCGCAACGAGACTCGGACCGACTCGCCGCTCGCCACGGACTGGGTCTCCGCGACCAGCCACGTGTCATGCGCGTCCGCCCGGGCGATGATTCCGAAGAATCCGGCAGCGGCCGCCGCTACGCAGATCAAATCCAGACGCTGTTTGATCATCTCACACCTCCGAACTCACCGCGAGCCGCCGCCTGGATCGGGCGAAAGGGTCTCGGACCGGCCCCTGCGCCGCGAATTCCCTCAGACGGGCGACTGTGAGTTCAACGTGACCTGTAACCCCCGAATTTATACGCGAGAACCGGGCCTGCGTCGCGTTGTTCACAGGCGAAGTTGCCGTCGTTCAAGTCATTTCGCCGCATAGATTTGTCGTTGCATTGGCCGATCGGCCGGAGTCGCATAAAATCCGCCGATTCGGCCCTCCGCGAAGCGAGCGACATCGCCGCGAGAAGCGCCGACGGTGGAACTGAGTCGAACCCCCATGCCCATTCATCCTACGGCCGTCATAGACAAACAGGCCCAGATTGCCTCGAGCGCCGATATCGGCCCGTTCGCGGTCATCGAGGGACCGGTGAAGATTGGTGAGGAGACCCGCGTTTTTCCGCACGCATTCATCAATGGATGGACCGAGATCGGCGATCGCTGCCAGATTCATCCGTCCGCCGTCGTGGGACACTTCCCGCAGGATTTTAATTACAAGGGCGATCGATCTTATCTGCGGATCGGATCGGGCACCATTATCCGGGAGGGCGCTTCAATTCACCGCGGCACCCAGCCGGAGTCGTGGACGATCCTCGGGGAGAACTGCTTTCTGCTCGCCTGCGCTCATGTCGGGCACAACTGCGAGCTTGGCAACGGCGTCAAGGTGTACAACAACACCGCGCTGGCAGGACACGTCATCGTCGGAGACAACGCGATCATCAGTGCGTACACGATGGTCCATCAATTCGCGAGAATCGGCGAGTTCGTCATGGTCGGCGGCGGCTCACGCATCAACAAGGATGTCGCCCCCTTCATGAAATGCTGGCGCGAGGCCGAGGTCCTGGGGTACAACGCGATCGGCCTCCGGCGTTCCGGACTCTTTACGCAGGACGACGTCAACGAGGCGCGAACCGCCTACAAGATGCTGTTCAGATCGAACCTTCCCATGAGCACCGCCATCGCCCGGTACGCGGAGGTCGCCAAGGGAAAGGTGGGCACGCGAATGCTGGAGTTTGTTCGCGGCGACAGCCGGCTCGGACTCGCCGGGGCGCGCGGCGTCGCTGAGGCGGAGGGCGAAGCCGATTCGCTGGACTAGATTCCATGAACCGTCGTGACGCGCTCGTACGCGCTTCGCGGAGTCTGACGCCCAATGAAATTGCTCTCAAACTTACTGGGGCCCCGACAGGCATTCGACGGCGGCCTTTTTCTTCGCGACTACAAGGCCATCACGGCACGACGCCCCATCGAGTGGCTTCACGCCGACGGCCCGCTGCATATTCCCCTCAGCGTTCGCGCCGATTTTCCCGTGACTCCCGTTGTCGACGTCGGCGATCGCGTCATTCGCGGCCAGCGACTCACCATACCCGATACGCAGGCCGGGCTGCCCGTTCATTCTCCCATTTCCGGTCATATCGCGCGATTCGAGTCCGTCTGGTCGCCCTTTGACGGCGCCGTGCCGGGCATTGTCATCGACCCCGACGGCCGCCGTGACGCCGTTCCACCGGTGCAATCGTGGGCGGATGAATCAGTGATCGGCCAACTCGTCGAGCACGGCGTCGTTTGCCCGATGTCACGCCAACCTCTGCACACGATCATTCGCGAAGCGGTGCGGCGCGGCGTGTCGGAACTGATTGTCAACGCGATGGAGACCGAGCCCTACTTGACGGCCGATCTTCGCACGCTGGTCGAAGATGCGGGGCGGGTGGTTGACACGACTTCGGAGCTTGCTGATGCGCTGAGCGCGGTTCGCGCCATCATCGCGGCGCCCTTCCGCCACCGGCACGTCATGAAGCGGCTTCTCTCAGACGCGGCGGGCCGGATGGTTGAGGTCGCGGTACTGCCCGACCCGTTTCCGCAATGCCATCCCCACCTGCTGATCAAGTCGATTCTCAACCGCGAGGTTGAACCCGGCGGGTCGCCGCTCGATCTCGGTGTCGTGGTGCTGCCGCTCTCGACGGTTCGCCAGGCGGCGGAGGCGCTGCTCGACGATCGCGCCGTGACGCACGTTCTTCTCACGGTCGCGGGCGATGCCGTGGATCGGCCGGGCACCTATCGCGTGCCGATCGGCATGCCGATTCGACGAATCGCCGAGTCGATCGGGCTCACGGGGCCTGTTCGGCAGGCCGTCATCGGCGGACCGCTGACCGGCATACCGATGCGTGACGAGAATGCCGTCGTGACGATCGACATGACGGCGGTGCTTCTGTTCACTACGACGGAGCAGGTCAATCCCGTGGACTGCATTCGCTGCGGATGGTGCATCGAGGATTGCCCGATCGGTCTTTCGCCGCCGGATCTCGTTCGGCTGGAGTCACGGGCGACGGTCAATTCCATCGAGATGTCGCATCTCAGGGCCTGCATCGACTGCGGCCTCTGCACGCATGTGTGCCCGTCGCAGTTGCCGCTCTCGCAAACCATCAAATCGCTTCGCGATCGATTCGACGGCGGCGAGGCCGACAGGGAGACCGGCCGCCGATGAGCCAACCCAATTGGATCGCGGGTCCGCAGAGTCTGCTCGGCGCGCCGCCCTATCGGCTGGCCGGAAACACGCACAATCACATTCTTCGGGCATGGCTCGGGGCGGCGAGCATCATCGCGGCGTGCGGCGTCGTGATTTTCGGGCTCAGAGTTCTGGAAGTGCTCGCGGGCGCGGTCGGCGGCGCACTGTTGACCAACGCCGTTGTCGCGCTGGTCACCGGAAAGAAAATCACCGATCAGGCGCTTCGGGCCACGCTGACCGGCGTGCTCCTGGCGCTCACGCTTCCGGCGCTGACCTCGTGGCCCATCGCGCTCTTCGGGGCCGTGGTCTCGATCCTGATCGGCCAGTGTCTGTTTCAAGGCTGGCTCCAGCCCGCGCTGGTGGGTCGCATCGTCACACAGGCGGCGTTTCCCGGCTTCCTGTCGGTCGGCGGATCGATGCTGCTTTCGCCGGTGCTGACCCCTGGGCACATGATTTTCGGCGATATCGAGGACACGGAGAGAATCGTCGACTACCGCGGATGGCTGGAGTCCCAGGAATCCACCACGCACGATGCCTACCTCATACAAAAGCCCGTCCGAACGCTTCGACAGTTCGCCCAGAACCAGGTGAAGCCCAATGCGGATCTTCGCTATACGCCGCTTCTCCGGGACCTGCTGCCACCCTGGAGCGACACGGTCTTCGGCGTCGTTCCCGGCGGCATCGGCGAGACCTGCACCGTCATGCTCGTCATAGTCGGTCTCTATCTCATTCACCGGGGATATCTGCGCTGGCAGCTTCCACTCACCGTGATCGCATCCGCGGCGCTCACCGTTTCGATCCTTCCCGTCGAGGTGGCGAATGACTATCGCTGGTTTCCGGCGCTGGAGGTGGAGCAGGGCCGCGCCGTCGGCCTGGCGTACGTGCTCTTTCACCTGACCACCGGGCAGATCATGCTGACGGCGTTTCTACTGGCCGGTGATGTGGTCGCGTCGCCGATGCGGGCGCACGGACAGATCATTTACGCGGCCTTCATCGGCGCGCTCAGCATCTTCATGAGGCTGTACGGTGTGCTGGAAGGCGAATGCTACTGGTCCGTGCTGATCATGAACCTCTTCGTTGGGACCATCAACCGCCAACTGCGAAGGCCGGTTCTCGGTATGGAACCGCCGTCAGACGATTAGCTCGCAATATCGATGATCGAAAGCACCAGCTGGACGACGGCGGAGATGATCCCCAGCACGCCGCCGGTGTCGGAATCGCAGCTGCCGCCCATCAGGACGAAACACATCAGCGGAACGGCCATCAACGTCCAGAATCGTCGGCGGAACTTCATACGGATGCTCCCTTGGCGAGGGGTGTTGGAAACACGGGATTATATTCATCGGCTTGGGGAATGACCGGACTGGATCGCCATCGTTAGCCCCTGGCCGGCGATTCGTTAAGAAAAAAAGGAAATTGCCCCAAAATGCCGGGGATCCCGTGATTTGAAAAAGGCACGTTCGAGATGCGAACTCCGCGATTCCGCACTCTTCAACTGGGGATGTCCGTGTTCTGCAGCCTGGTCGGCTCCATCGGCTGCGCGGCGAAAACCGCCGAAATCCAGGACGGCGCTTCCCCGGGCTATATCGTTTTGCTGCCCGGCGTCGAAGGTGGCGTCTGGCAGCTTCGCGGTGTGCGCGAGGGACTTCGCGACGCTGGAATCGACTGGACCATCGAGATCATTCCCTGGGGCACGCCGCCGCTGCATTCCCTCTCCAATCTCACCGATCTTCCTGAGAACCTCAGGCGCGCCGATCGCATCGCCGCCAGGCTTACCGAACTCCGTCGCGAAGCGCCGAAAGGACCGCTGGTGCTGATCGGATACAGCGGCGGCGGCGGACTGGCGCTGCTGACGTTGAACGCACTGACTCCTGAAATCAAAGTCGACCGCGTCGTTCTCGTGGCCGCGGCGATTTCAAACTCGTATGACCTCACCGTCGCCAAGGGTCACTGCACGGACAGGATCATCAACATCTACAGTCCGCGCGACGGCATCGTCGGCTGGGGCACCTCGTGGCTCGGAACGATCGATCGTGTGAAGACCGTGTCCGCAGGTCACAGCGGATTTGTCGAGCCCGACGGAACGCTCAGAGAGGATCCCATGCTGAAGCAGGTGCAATGGTGCGCCGAGTGGGAGAAGTACGGCCATTCCGGCGGGCACGTCTGCTACCTCTACCGGGCATGGGCGCGACACGTTCTGGCGCCGCTGGTCAATCCCGACGTGCCGGCAGATCGAATCGCAGCCGGCCGGTGACGCGGCGGGATCGGCGCGCGACGACTCGCGAGCGGTCGTAAGGGATATCCCTAGGCAGTCAAACCCTCGTGATGACACCATCTCCGCACAGTTGAGACGCCCCCCCGGACCCACGATCGTCGGCGCCTCGGCGCGTGCAAGCGGCACCCTTCAATCAGCGTAAACCGTTGACGGATCACGAATTCTGTTAAGACCGATTCCGACACACCGCCCGCCGGCATCATGCCGATTCGACGTCACGCGCAGAATTTGCGCAAAGTGGTGTCAACCTTGATGCACAAACCGAATCGCAGCCATCGCACTATCAATGCGAAGTTTACGTACATCTAGGGTTTCCCTTATCTTGATTTTCAACCCTGCTATCGGGGATACTGGCAAACACTGTTCGCGCGTTACCGCATTCTCAGCATCACTTTATTGGGGGCTCACCCCGGGAGGTCGGTATGATTCCTAGTGCTTTCCTGAGGCGCACTGTCCTGGCATTGGCACTCGCGGTCGTCGGGTTTGCAACTCTTGACGCAAGTGCAAGCACGATCCGGTACGTCGACGACGATGCCGCCGGCGGCGGCGACGGACTCACATGGGCGACGGCCTACACCAATCCACAGCAGGCGCTGTCAGAAGCGACGGCGACGCCGGGAAGCGTTACAGAGATTCGCGTCGCGCAGGGTATCTATATCCCGACGACGACGCTGAACAAGAACATCTCATTCAACCTCATCCCGGACGTCTCGCTGCTCGGCGGGTACGCGGGCGTCGGCGCTCCGGATCCTGACGACCGGAACATCTCGGCCTATCCCACGATCCTCTCGGGCGATCTGAGTCAGAACGACTCTGCATTGAATCTCACCGGCCTGCCACCCGCCACCTGGAGCGAGAACAGCTATCACGTCGTGAACGCAACCAACACCGTCTCGACGGCCGTGATCGACGGATTCACC
>CALLKH010000390.1 GCA_938008425.1 uncultured Planctomycetaceae bacterium
GGCGCGAGCCCGATCCATAGACTTAGAATGAGAATACCCAGGCCCGAAGTGACTACAAAAGACTTTGGCGACATGAGCCTGTCCTCCGTCCTTCAGTTGATGCAATACCCAATAACGAAAACGACATCATATCCCGTGCGAAGCTTTCGCCCGGGCGTACATTATCTCGACTCTCAAGACTTGGTCGGCGTACACGGTCGCGTGTCGGGCCGCGACATCGACATGGCACCTCGGATGCCCCCCGAGGCGCGTCGACAACGAATCAGACTTACGGCGAGATCACGCCGTGACGACATGGGATCAAGAGACAAACCAGAATCATGCCGGTGCGATGTGGTTCCTGTCCGGCGGCGTGCAGATTGATCCCACACGGAACATCATTCGATCCTACCTTCACGCGGCGTACGATTCAAGAAAAAGTGACCGGCGCACCGGTATTTTCAGGGAGTACTTCAAGATTTCCGCGTTTTTTCGTAATTTCGCCATTTGTCTTTATTCAGGCACGGTTCTCATCGAGGCGGCCACGCGTCTGTGCCGAGGTTCGGAGTTGTCAGTGCCCGTCTTAGTAGTTAGACGAACGACGCAGTCCGAACGGCTACCGCTTTTAGTGATCTGAATTCAAACGAGCCCCGGTGAGTACGCGCGTGGCGACACCGGAATCAAAATGAACGTTTCGGCCTGCGCTCGTCAGGCGCCGCGATGAATTGGATCATGAATCGGCTCGATGGGCGCAGATCGCAGCATCCGCGCGACCATGTATCCGCCGGCGAGAAACGTCAGTGAGAGCATCCCCAGTGTCCGGCCCGTCAGGGCGGCAAGCGACTCGATTCCGCGCATCGAGAGGAATCGCGCGACGATATCCGCGTCAATGTTCCAGTCCGGCTTTGCGGGATTCGTTCGCGCGATGACGTCGAACGCGCTGGTGCCGATTGCAAAATGGATGATCGATAAAACGCCCAGGATCGCCAGTCCGCGTCGGGCTCCCCTGGATTTCTCAAACCGAAGAACTCCGCCGAGACCGATCAGCATCGTGAGCGGCGGAATGGTTTCCGCCAGCATCCTCGCGCCGCCGAACGACAGCGCGCCGTTCCATGCCCACCATTTTGAAAAGATCAAAACCTGTCCGACGACGCCAAGGGTGATCCAGACTCCAAGCTCGTTCGCGCGTGCATCTCGTCCACGTCCGGCGATACAGCGCGCGGCGCCCAGCGCTCCGAACAGGAGCCAGGGCGAATAGACAAAGAGGCCACAGCTTGGACTGATCAGCAGGCCGGTCAGTCCTTCAAGGAATGGCGCGGTGAATCCCGCACCCGGCTCGTCGCCGTATCCTGTTCGGAACGCGCTGCCGAAGGCGGCGTATTGATAGGCGAGCGTGACTCCCGGAAAGGCGAAGAGTCCGATCGCCGCCGCAGGCGCGAAACGCCGCCACGCGCGACGTGATAGAAATACCCCCAGGGGCGCCAGGGCGATTGCGGCCGTCGGCATTCGCGCTGCAATCGCCAGGCCGGCGGCGAGTCCGATGCAGGCGGCCCGTCGCGAGCTCATTGAATCTCCGCTCATCAGAACCAGCACCAGGGCGATACAGAGGAGTGGAATGGTCTGATTAGACAGGTTGCTCCCGATCTGGTGCAGCACCGTCGAGCCGAGAAGCATCATGAACGTCAAACCCAGGGTCCAACCCGCTGACATGCTTCGACGCAGTGCGAACACCATCAATGATGCCAGCAGCCCGGAACAAGCGGCCGCCGCGAATCTGCCGATACGAAGCAACGTGTCCTCCGAGAGATCCTCCGGCCCCCACCAGGCGATTGGAGCGAAAGCAGGGGCGGTGAGAATCCCCGGCCAGATCGGGTATCGAGAATAGACTCCCGTCGGGGTCTCCACCGCCCAGTAGCAGACGGTGCCGTCATAGGCGGCCATGAGAGGGCGGAATTCGCTGAGTTCGACATTGCCGTCTCGCAGGATGCTGACGGGGATCAGGACATTCGGGATGTTGTCGTTGCTGACGGACTGAATACTGGCGATTGCCGCGCAAAGTCCTGCCCAGACGCCGACCCAAGCCGTGAGTCTGCAGGGCGTCGCGGTGTCATAAATGGCTGGAATTTCCTTGAGTTGCAACGATTGTCTCCGGGAAGCGCGCGATGGCCGTTCGGTTTATCGATCCGATGCCGGGTAGGATTGAAAGACGGACTGAATATGGCCATCGGCGGCTGATCTTTCGCACCTGAGATGCCCATTTTCGGAACAGACCGGGGCGGTCCGACTCAATGAGGTCTCCCCCGGCGTTCGGCAAAGCGATTTCGGCATCGCCCTGCCCGGGGTCGTTGAGGTTCACCTCGACCCCGTTTGGCGTGCAGATTTGAGGGATGGCCGTGAACAAACGGTTCGGTTACCGATTTGGTCAGTGACGCCCTTGGTGATAAAATGGGTTCAGGTTCCGGCGGACGAACGTTCCAGGTAGCGGAGGCTCCGTCCGGGTCGCCAGACTTCATACGTGATATCGCAACTCGGGCAGATGGTGCGTTCAAGTCGGAGCGTACTGGATTGCGAAGGAGATTTCAGATGCGCAATCGGTCATGTTGGGTGGTTTTGGGTTTGATGCTTTCGCTGATCGTCGGGCTGACGGCCGCGGCGCAATCCGCGTTGGCGTGCCCCGAGCACGATGAGATGCTGGCGAGATTCGCGGATTATTCGCCTGAAGGATCGAAGAAGAAATCCAAGAAATCCAAGAAATCCAAGAAATCCAAGTCGGCCAAGAAGTCTGACGACAAGAAGTCGAAGACCAAGATTCGGTGGGGCCAGCGCCGAAATGAGTCCGACGAAGACTACGACAAGCGCTACGAAAAGATCTTCAAGCGAACCCGGCAGGACAAGAAGGGCGATCTCACCGGCGGCCAGTTCACGAACGGCAAGGAAATCGTCCGGCTGTGGACCTACAAAGGACACCCGTTCATCGTCCGGACCGACATTTCCAGGGAATTCACGGTCGATACGGCGATGTACATGGAAATGCTGCATCGCGATTACGGCGCCGCCTACAAGAAATTCCTGGGCGTTCCGGCCAAAGTGAAGACTCCGATCGAGGTGATCGTCTTCGCCGACCGGGCCACTTACACGCGCAACGGCGGGTCGCCCGGCAGCGGCGGACAGTTCATGCCGGCCGCACACCTTCTACAGGACCGGCTGGACGCCTGGCCGGCGCGCCACTTCCGGTTGATGCAGTTCACGGGCGGCGTGACGGAATTTGATCGATGGGAAAAAGGCACGCTCAAGCATGAGGCCGCGCACATGGAGCTTCAGTTGCGGCTCGGGATGATGCTCTATCCCGGTTACAACATCGGCTTTCCGGTTCGCGCTCCAAACTGGTGGAATGAGGGCCACGCCGCAGTCTTTGAATACTGGGATTTTGACAAGGACGTCGACGAGAATCTCACCGAAGTTCCGGATCGCGGGCGCTATGCCCCGGTCATTCGGCGGCTCGTCGGCACCGACAAGTGGAAGAACTTCGACTACGTCTGGAAGATCGATCCCGCCACCTGGCACCGCGACATGACCTCCAGCCAGGGCTTTCTTAACTATGCCCAGTCGTGGTCGCTCGCCGCGTATATGACCACAAGCGGGCGCGAAGGACGAAACCATTTTCGGGCCATTTTTGATCTGTCTCGCCGCGTGGGTGTCGATCAGCAACAGACCCTCGAGGGTGACGGAATGCTGGCATGGCAGGACAAGTTCCCCATCGAGCAGCAGGAGGCGCTGGAAAAGGCGTGGGTCAAGTGGGTGAAGGAGAACATCAGCCGGGACGAGGAAGTTCCGGATGAAGAACTTCATCTTCGCCGCAACTACTACAACCCCAAGATCGTGGACCGCCTCCAGGAGTTTTCGACGGAGGAGGAGATCAAAGAGAACCAGGAGTGGCTCAAGAAGAACAAGAAGGAACGCGAGAAGAACCCGGTGATT